>NZ_JBLZRT010000131.1:0-2382 GCF_048564745.1 Microcystis sp. | reverse complement strand
TATATTTTTGCCGGAGCTTTGCTATCGATCGCTTCTAATTATTCTCAAGATATGAGCAATTTATTTGCTAGAAATGAACAGGTTTATCAAACTGCTAGTTTAAGTGATGTTCCTCCTATTTTGACGGCAGAAACCGCAATTGCCAGCCTAGAAGCGGCAGCATCGGAGGATGGTAAAAAGCGGTGTCGCTGAATCAAGACATGAATACTAAATTGTGCCTCCTATCCACAAGTTACCTTAGTGCTAGGTTTTAAAAATTGCCGAGAGGACAATTGATACTTAAAATCAGCAACGCCCTATAATTCTTCAAACAGGTTCTAAGAATAGATGATCATGAAAACAGTCACAAAATTAGCTCTTATTGCCCTACTCTGGATAACAATAATCAATCCTGCCAACTTACCTCCAGATACCGATGTTAGGCTAAGAATGGCCCATGCCCTGTGGACAGGAACTGAAGAGGTTTCTTTACCCCCAAATTATCGTCCTTCCTCTCGATTAGAGCCTGTTGGTGTTTTAGGAGTAGATGGAAAACGATATGAACATTATGATATGGGACAATCTTTATTAATGTTGCCCGCAGATTGGATTGGCACTCAACTCTCTAAAGTTTTTCCTGGTATTAAGCCGTACTTATTACGAGAATTTGCGGTTAGTTTTCTTGTAGTTATCCCTCTAAATGTATTAGTTGTTCTCTCTTGTTATTGGTTACTTAGACTATTTGATTTTCAGGAGAAAATTGCGGCATCTGCTAGTTTGATTTGGTTGCTAGGTACTACCGTTCTCCACTATGCACAAACTTTTCAACAAAATAATCCAGTCCTACTTTGTGTGATTTTAGGTTATGCTTGTGCTTTAGCTTATATTAAAACTAACAAAGTACCTTATGTTTTTTTGAGTGGATTGGCAATCGGAGCAGCTATTAGCATTCGCTCGACAACTATCATTTATGCTCTAACAGTTTTTGGGTTTCTAATTAGCTGTCTAATTTATAAAAATTTCAAGCTGAATCAAATATTTAAGACGGCCATACTCTGGAACTTCGGCTTATTTCCCTTCTTTTTTATGAGTAGATTATTTAATTACTTACGCTTTGGGGATTTTTGGACAACGGGAACATCCTTACTCATGGAGCAAATCCGCAATGGAGCAATCTTTTCAGGGTTGCCAGAATTCCCCCCTAATTATCCTCTCATACACCCTCCCTACGTTGGTATTCTCGGCGTTCTCTTCTCGCCAGCTAAAAGTATATTTATTTACGACCCCTTTCTTTTACCGTGTTTAGTATTGGGGATTATTTTATTTAACAAATTAACACCTTATATACGAATATATTTTATTTCCTCAATTTTTGCACTTGTCTTTCATATTATCTTAACCAGCAAACTGGATTTCTGGCATGGAGATGGTTCTTGGGCTGCTCGTTATCACGTTACCTCAGTTCACCTACTACTTCTTCCCTTAATAGCTTTGCTAATCTTAGAGATGTTATCGGTTAATCGACTCAAACGATGGTTAATTAGCAGCTTGGTTGTTCTTTCTATTTTGGTTCAATTTGCTTCTCTTGTCTTTGACCCTAGTGTAAATAGTGGTGTGGTCAACTTTGCAGAACCAAAAAGTTTTTTGAGGTTTCGTTTAGCTGAACGTATCGACAGTGTTAGTTGCTTAATTGGTCTTTCTCGATCCCAAAGTTGCTTAGCTGAGGAAAAGTACAGTAAGTCTGATCTCGCCGGTAGAAAGTACAGTAAGTCGGCTCTCGCCAGTAGGGTGTATTTCTGGCCTCTTAAATTCAACAAAGCGCAAGGATTGCTCTGGAAAATTTGGGGATTCCTCTTGATCACAGCTTTGATCAGCACTCTACTTTTCCTAGTGATTGGGTAGTAGTTATGGAGACTTAATACCTTGCTCGTCCCTTACGTCGTGCGATTATGCGTCTGTTGGAAGATGTTCTGGCTGAGGAAATTCTCTCCGGACGGGTTTCTGATGGGGATACTGCCATGGTCGATATCGATGAGGAAGGTAAGGTGAAAGTTATTTCGGGGGAAAGACGCGAGTTAATCGCTCCCGTGATCGAATAAATTCTCACTGGAATTAGTTAAATACAGGGTGGGCTTTTTGCTCACCTTTTCTCGTAAAAATAGGGAAAAAGTGCGATGAAAGTCTGGGTTGTGGGTTGTGTTTTGTTATTTTTGTTGGTGGAATTTTATCAGTGGGCGAAGGGGTTTATTTTACCGTTACCTCTCTATATTTTTGCCGGAGCTTTGCTATCGATCGCTTCTAATTATTCTCAAGATATGAGCAATTTATTTGCTAGAAATGAACAGGTTTATCAAACTGCTAGTTTAAGTGATGTTCCTCCTATTTTGACGGCAGAAACCGCAA
>NZ_JBLZRT010000130.1:0-52669 GCF_048564745.1 Microcystis sp. | reverse complement strand
AGTGTTATTAGTAGTTGGTCTTCCGTACTCAATTTGCTAGGTCTTCCTGTCTTTTTTTGCCAAACTTTTTCTGCCTTTAGGACTGTTACCATATCCTTAAATGTATCTGGATACACGCCACACAAGCGTTTGAACTCTGTTGGCTTTAAAGTTTTTACTTGTTCGTAAGTCATCTTTCAATCTTAACTCTTGGACTATTTTATCCTATTTTGTCTAGACTTATGCAAGAGATCTTATCAAGACTGGCGGTTTTCTATTCCCCTAATTGCCAGGTTATCTCTTCACCCGCTCGTAACGGCACCAGTCCAGATTCGGGAAATGGCAATTCATCGGGAATGCGCCAAGGGGTTTTGGTTAAGGTGATTTGTTCGGTATTCCGGGGGAGTTGATAAAAATCTGGCCCGTGGAAGCTGGCGAACCCTTCCAGTTGCTCAAGCGCATCGACGCTCTCAAAGGCTTCTGCGTACAACTCTAGGGCGTGCAGAGCCGAATAACAACCCGCGCAGCCACAGGAACTTTCTTTGCTGTAGCGAGAATGGGGCGCACTATCGGTCCCTAGGAAAAACTTGGGATTGCCCGATGTGGCCGCTTGCAAAAGTGCCAAACGATGATCCTCTCGTTTCAAAATCGGCAGGCAATAAAAATGGGGACGAATGCCACCGGTAAAGAGAATGTTTCGGCTAAACAATAAATGTTGGGGCGTAATTGTGGCGGCGACGTTGTTGTTAGCAGATAGAACAAACTTGACCGCATCGGCAGTGGTAATGTGTTCAAACACGACACGCAGTTTCGGAAATCTTGTTATCAGTGGGAGCAAGTGCTTCTCAATGAACACTTTCTCTCGATCGAACACATCAATATCACCATCGGTAACTTCTCCGTGCAGTAGTAGCGGCATATCTACCTGCTCCATCGCTGCCAAAACGCCATCGCACCTACGAAGGTCCGTCACCCCCAAGTCGGAATTAGTTGTCGCACCGGCCGGGTAGTATTTCACCGCTTTGACAAACTGGGAGGCTTTCGCCGCCATAATTTCTTCGGGACTGGTATTATCGGTGAGATAGAGGGTCATCAATGGCTCGAACTGTTGACCCTCTGGAACTGCTGCCAGAATGCGATCGCGGTAGGCGGCGGCATCGGCCACCGAGCGCACTGGGGGCTTTAAATTCGGCATGATAATAGCACGGGCAAACTGGCGCACCGTATGGGGTAGAACCGCTTTCAGTGCCGCACCATCCCGGAGATGAAGGTGCCAGTCGTCGGGTCGAGTGATTGTGAGTCTTCGCATTTTTCCATCATACAACGGTTAGGAATCCCAGCGCCACAATTAAACGCAAGAGAGAAGTCAATCTTCGGTCAGGGAATCAATTCCCTATTTCAGCAGTCAAGTCGGTTTTAACTAATAAGCTGCCGCGCATCTAAATTGGTCTATATCTATAAGAGAAGGCTGGATCTGCGCTATTTATTTCTCTTTTTTTCATAAATTCAATTGGCGTACAAGTGAATTACTTAAGACTAGATATTATTACCAAAAATCTAATCTCTCTTTTAGTTTTTACCTCAGATGTAGCCGATGAAAACATTCAAATAATGACAGGAGTGAGTCAAACTTTACAGTCTAATCCCAATGGTAATAGTCCTAAAAAACTTCCTGTTAATAATAATTAAACTATCTTTCTTTATAGTAAATTAGTGCCAAAAATAACCAAGATAGAGCAATTTCTTGAATTGCTAATAATTCCACATTAATCAATCCTATCCAAGATTGACTAACGCATCCCCTTGAATATTTTCTTGATCGAGCGGCTTTTCAGTCCCCAAAATCCTTACAATAGGAGATGAAGATAGCCTAAAAAGTTGGAGAATATGAATTATCTCATTGCCGTGTTAGCTGATCGCATACAAGCAGAAGAAGCTGCCGTTGCCCTGGAAAAGGCGGGAATTCCCCAATCTCAAGTGACCATTCTCGGTCGCGGCTATAAAAGTGCTGATGAGTTCGGTTTGATCGATCCCTTCCAACAGGCCAAAAAACGGGCTACTCTCATGGCTTTTTGGTTAATTCCCTTCGGTTTTGCCGGCGGCTACCTTTTTAACCTGATTACGGGATTGCATACCTTTGATTGGGCCGGAGAACCGGGCAATCATATCGTCGGCGGCATTGCCGGGGCGATGGGGGGGGCGATGGGCAGTATTTTTGTCGGTGGTGGCGTGGGTTTATCGTCCGGCAGTGGCGATGCACTTCCTTATCGCAATCGTCTCGGTGCGGGAAAATATATTATTATCGTGCAGGGTTCGGAAAACCTGAAAAATCAAGCGACTCTTATCCTGCGTCAATTTAACCCCGAAAATCTGCAAGGATACGCCCTAGAAAGGTGAACGGTTATCGGGAATAAGTTATCGGTCATCTGATTTTTTCCTAAGAATTTTTGATTAATTACCACAAAACAATGTTACCAAGAGAAGAATTACTAAAGGGTGTCGAAAACCGCGAGGAGATAGCGAAAGTTATTGATAAAGCCGAACAAGCGATTAAGACTTGGGAAGTGACGACTACAGACTTTCTTTCTCCTGCGGTTTTAGCGGAAGTGGAACGAGTTTTTCAGCGTTTAACTGATGTGTCAATGCAAAAATGGGGCGGTTATCCCCAAGCAGAAAGACAGCGCCTCGGTATTGCTAGAGTTGATCTACCTTTGACAGTAACAGATATTCCCCTATCTGCCCTTGATATTGCCGGTAATTTTCTTTTTGATACCGCTAACCACCGGGATTTTTTAGGGGCGATGTTGGGGACGGGTATCGTCCGGGAAAAAGTCGGCGATATAATCGTTTTAGGTGAGCGAGGAGCGCAGGCGATTGTAGTGCCTGAATTGGCAGATTTTTTATCTGCTAATTTGCGACAAGTGCGTTCGGTTCCAGTGAAAACTAGCCTGATTCCTTTGACGGAATTAAAAGTTAGACCACCGCAAAAAAAAGAAATTAATACCGTGGAAGCTTCCTTACGTTTGGATGCGATTGCCTCGGCGGGTTTTGGCATTTCTCGCAGTAAAATGGCCGAGGCAATTAGTGCCGGGGATGTGCGAGTTAACTGGAAAGATATAAGTCAATCTAGTTATAACGTTAAAACCGGTGATTTGATTTCTTTTCGGGGAAAAGGTCGTCTAGAAGTGGGTGAGGTTACTGTGACAAAAAAAGAGCGCTATCGGGTTCATTTAACCAGATTTATTTAGTTTTTTCTGTCTCTAGAATTTGTCATTAGACAGATTAATTGTCATGGCTGAGAATTTCGCCGTAATCGTGCAACTGTGTCAAGTTAGTCCCATCGGTAAACTATTACCGGGGGCGCTTTATGTTCATCGAGAAGCATTACATCAACTGGATACTATCCTCCAGAATTACGAACAACAAGCAAGAATTAATCAGCATTTATCTGAGGCAACAATAATTAAATTTAGCACCGATAAACCGAAAATATCCTATCTTTTTTATCCCGATTTTGATCGGGAACCTCACCCAGCTTTAACTAAAAGTTTAGTGGTAGATATGGGGACATTAATCTTAAGTGAATGGAATTATCAAAATGCCGATAATCCGCCCATTTTACACCGAAAAGAAACTTTTGTGACTAGGGACTATCCCCTTTATGAAGAATTCGAGCATCTCACAAAAATCGAGAGTGCTTTAGGACTTTTAAATAGTTCTTATCCCATCGGTACTAAACAGGAATGGCAACGGCTTTTAAGAAAGCATAACCTTGATTTTGCAGGAGATTATTTAGTTTGTAATCTAGAGGGACAAAGGGAAAAATCGATAATAATTGATCGCCACAAAGCCGCTCTTGTTCGCAAAACCCTTTCTCGTCCGACAAGATTAGCATTAGCGGCGGGATTATTCCTTCCTGAAACCACTTTTTTTGATTACGGTTGTGGTTATGGGGGTGATATAGAACGCATAGCTGAACAGGGTTATCAAAGTGAAGGTTGGGATCCTTATTATCGTCCCGATAGTCCTTTAATTGAATCTGATATTGTTAATTTAGGCTATGTAATTAATGTTATTGAATCCGCCGAAGAACGACAAGACGCTCTATTAAAAGCTTGGCAATTAACCCGTCAAGTTTTAATTATTTCAGCACAGATTTTAATTGATGATAGTGAACGGGGTTTAATGGCTTATGAAGATGGAATTATAACCCGTCGTAATACTTTTCAAAAATACTATCAACAGGAAGAACTAAAACAGTATATTGATAGCAGTTTAGGGGTTGATTCTATTCCGATAACTTTGGGAATTTATCTAGTTTTTCGAGAGGAAGAAAAAGCGGAAACTTTTCGTTTATCCAGATGTCGTTCCCGCGCTACTACCCCTAAAATTAAAACCCATCTCAAACGCTTTGAAGATTACGAAGATTTATTAACTCCCCTGATGGAATTTTACACCCAGCAGGGACGTTTACCCGTTGCGGGAGAATTATTACAAGAGGAAGAAATTAAGGCAGAATTTGGCACTTTTAGACGCGCTTTTCAAGTAATTCTACAAGTAACAGAAGGGGAAGAATGGGAGATAATTGCCGATAAAAGACGCGCCGATCTTTTACTTTATTTAGCTTTAAGTCAATTTAGCCACTGTCCGAAAGTACGGGAATTATCCCCCGCTACCCGTGCCGATTTTAAAGCTTTATTTGGCAGTTATCGCAATGCTTGCGCTTTAGCAGAAGAAGTGTTAATAAGTGCGGGAAATTTGCCAGCGATCGCTCGTACTTGTGAAAATAGTTCTTTAGGCAAACTTTCCCGTTATTCCCTAACTATTCATATTAACATTCTGGAAAAATTACCGATGTTATTACGCTTATATGAAGGTTGTGCTAGTCAAACTATCGGACGGTTAGAAAATGCTAATGTTATTCGTTTATCCTTTCGTCAACCCAAAATTTCCTATCTCTATTATCCCAATTTTGATACAGAAATCCATCCGATTTTAGCTACTAGCATGGATGTATATTTAGGTTCGGCTGATTTTAGTTTTCGCGATTATCGGGATAGTCCTAATCCGCCAATTCTACACGAAAAAGAGCTTTTAGTAACGCCGGATTATCCTAACTATGATAAATTGCTTCGCTTAACTAAATTAGAAAAGGATTGGGGATTGTTAGAGGATAGAAAAGCGATCGAACGTTTACAGGGTTGGCAAAAATGTTTAGAGGATCATTGTGCTACAATCAAAGGCCATCAGATCCTGTGGCGAAAAGATGCTGATCCCTATAAAGTGAGGATTTTACGCGCTAAAATTAACGCCAGAAGAAATCAAAATAAGTCTTCCTGAGTAATTAAGTAAAATAGATGAGGTAATTAATTTTATGATGACTACGATTCGATTACAAGGATTAGAAGATTTCGAGTTAAAAGCGAATGATCCTGAACAAAGAATGTTTATTTCTGGGGTTAATTGGCAACAGTACGAAACCCTCTTAAAACATTTAGAAGATAGTTCCAGTTATCGCATTACTTACTTAGATGGAATGGTAGAAATTATGGCTCCTAGTCGTCGTCACGAAGTTAGCAAAGAAGATATTGGTAGATTAGTAGAAGCTTATTTAGAATATGCTGAAATTGATTTCTGGGGATTAGGTTCCACCACTTTGCGAAAACAGGAAAAAGAAGCTGGGAAAGAACCTGACAAATGTTTTTGTTTATTTACAGAAAAAGAGTTTCCTGATTTGGCGATAGAAATAATCTTAACCAGTGGCAGCTTGAAAGTTTTAGAAGTTTATAAAAGATTGGGAACTCAAGAGGTTTGGTTTTGGCAAGATAATCAGTTAAAAATCTATTCTTTGCAAGAGAATGGCGAATATATTTTAATCCCTAAAAGTGCTTTATTACCAGATTTAAATTTAGAATTATTAGCCGAATATGTTAACCATCCTAATCCCCGTCTTGCCGTCAAAGAATTTCGCTCGCGTTTAACAGAAAATTCCCAGTTATAATAACTATTATTTTTCCATGAATTCTCAAGTAAAATTTAACCTATCTATCCTAGCGATATTTTTATTTTCTCTAGGAATAAGATTCTGGAATCTCAGTCAATTTAATACACTTGTTTTCGATGAAGTTTATTATGCTAAATACGGCAATGAATATCTAATCGGTAAAGAATTTTTCCAGTCTCATCCACCGTTAAGTCAATATTTAATTGCTATTAGTATCTGGATTGGTTCCCATTTTCCTGCGGATCCTGAAACCATTAATAATTTAACAGGTTCCCTGCGCTCAACTTTTAGTTATCGCTGGTTAAATGCTTTGACTGGTTCTTTTATTCCCCTAATTATTGGCGCAATTGCTTATCAATTAACTCGAAGAAAAACTGTATTTTTAATCACAACTTTACTCGCTAGTTTAGACGGATTATTTCTGGTGGAATCCCGCTATGCTCTCAATAATATTTACTTGATTTTATTCGGTTTGTCTGGACAATTATTTTTTTTATTAGCACTCCAGAAAAATCAAAAACTCAATTGGTTATTATTATCGGGAGTTTCTTTCGGTTTAGCGGCAAATATTAAATGGAATGGCTTAGGATTTTTACTGGGAATATTTATTTTTATCGGTATTGCTTGGTTAATAAAATTATTTAATCAAGAGCAGTCAAAAGATCATCTTTGGACAAAGGCAACTAACCTGAGATTAGAGGACATTTTTATCGCCTTAATTGTCTTTCCTCTTGTTACCTATAGTTTGCTGTGGATACCGCATCTTCTCGTCAACCATCAATATAATTTTTGGCAAGTACATCAAGAAATTTGGTCATTTCATCAGAGAATCAAGGGTAATCAATCTGATGTGCATCCCTATTGTTCTCCCTGGTATAGTTGGTTAGTAATGGGGCGACCAGTGGCTTATTATTTTGAGAGAGTAGGTGATAAAATTTATGATGTTCACGCTATGGGAAATCCGTTTTTATGGTGGTTTTCTACGGGAGCGATTCTAGTGGTTTTTAGTCGATTATTTAACCGAAAAGAGCGAGTAATTTCCGCCTATCTTATCTGTAACTATATTGCCAATCTGCTGCCCTGGTTAAAAATTAGTCGCTGTACCTTTCTCTATCATTATATGGCTGCCTATAGCTTCACTTGGATTGCTCTAGCTTGGCTCTTAGCCGATGGTTTAGAAAGTTCCAGTCCTATTTATAAAAATGGCTCGCGCTCACTCATAATTTTGATAATTTTTGCTTTTATCCATTGGCTACCAATTTATTTAGGCATTCCCCTGTCAGTGGGGGATTATTATCTGAGAATGATTTTTCCCAATTGGATTTAGGATGAAATTAGCGGCAAAAACTGATACAATAAAATCATGAAAAAATCGATCGCATGAGTTATGGGTAAACAAAGAATCTTATCTGGTGTGCAACCAACTGGCAATTTACATTTAGGCAATTATCTCGGTGCGATCCGCAATTGGGTGGAGGGACAAAAAGACTACGATAATTTCTTTTGTGTGGTCGATTTACACGCGATCACCGTTCCCCATAATCCCGCCACTCTTGCGGAGGATACTTTAGCAATTGCCGCTCTATATTTAGCCTGCGGAATTGATTTAGAATACGCGACGATCTTTGTCCAATCCCACGTTAAAGCTCATACAGAATTAACTTGGTTATTGAATTGTATCACCCCTTTAAATTGGTTAACTGATATGATTCAATTTAAAGAAAAAGCGATTAAACAGGGGGAAAATGTTGGCACGGGGTTACTCGATTATCCCGTACTAATGGCTGCCGATATCCTACTCTACGATGCCGATAAAGTACCCGTGGGAGAAGATCAAAAACAACATTTAGAATTAACCCGCGATATAGCCGTTAGAATTAATCATCTTTTTGGGCAACCGAAACAACCAATTTTAAAACTTCCCGATCCGATGATCCGCAAAGAAGGAGCGCGGGTGATGAGTTTAACCGATGGCCGGAATAAAATGTCTAAATCCGATCCTTCCGAGATGAGTCGGATTAATATTCTCGATAGTCCCGATGTCATTGCCAAGAAAATTAAACGCTGTAAAACCGATCTAGTTAAGGGTTTAACTTTCGATGATCCGGAACGGCCCGAATGCCATAATTTATTAACTCTCTATAGCATTTTATCAGGAAAAAGTAAAGAGGTAGTCGCGGGAGAATGTGCCGATTTAGGTTGGGGACAATTTAAACCGATGTTAACAGAAGTTACCATAGAATCTCTGAAACCTATTCAGGAAAAATACGCTCAAATTAGAGAGGATAAAGATTATTTAGCCACAGTTTTGCGGCAAGGTCGTCTCAAAGCAGAAGCGGTGGCCAATCAAACTCTCGATCGAGTCAAAAATGCCATGGGTTATTTACCACCATTTTAGGGATAATTTTCGGGTGCATCTCCTAATTATCAATCTACTCAGTTGAGATTTTTCAAGGAAAACTCGCTACTTTATCACTCAATCTTTAGCTCTTGGTGGGGTTTTACCCCCCCCCATCCAGGGTAAGGGAAGGAGAATGATTACAAAAGTTATTAAATTAAGCACAACTCCAGTGATATTTTGGTAAAATAAGGGCATAATTAAAACTATCAAAATACTTACCTGTCCTTTGAGATTATGGTTGTAGAGTCCCAGCGGAAACAAAAAAAACTATCGTCTAGGGAAGATGAGTCTCGTCCAATTGCCAGCAAGGAACAAAACTCTTATCTAGCAGAGGGAATTGTTGATCATCAATCAACTCAGATTGCTCCTTCCTCCTTACTACAGCCATTTTCTCCAGAGTTAGAAAAAGATAGAGCCAACAAATTTAATTTTCTTAAAGAAATTCTGGTTAGTCATCTTGGTCAACCTTTTTACTCGGACAACGGCTTTATTCTTTATCAAGGAGATGCCACAAACTTTTTGTCTAAACTATCTCATAGTGACATAAAAATTGACCTCACTGTTACATCACCACCTTATAATATTGGCAAAGAATATGAACGAGTTCTTTCAATCAATGACTATGTTGATTGGTGTGCTAATTGGCTGCGGCAAATTTATCAGATTACTCAAGATAACGGTGCTTTGTGGCTAAATGTTGGTTATTTAGAAGTACCAGAAAAGGGATTATGTGTTCCGATTCCCTATCTTCTTTGGGATAAGTCGCCCTTTTATCTTTTACAAGAAATTGTCTGGAAATATGGGGCAGGTGTTTCTACAAAAAATCGTCTTAGTCCTCGCAATGAAAAATGGCTTTTTTATCTCAAAAATTGCCAAGAATATACTTTTAACTTAGATAATATTCGTGACCCTAACGTTAAGTATCCCAATCAAAAGAAAAATGGTAAATATCGTTGTAATCCCCTCGGTAAAAATCCTTCTGATGTGTGGGAAGTTCCTAAAGTCACTACAGGAGAAAAGCGCAGTTCTAAGGAAAGAACCGGACATCCCGCACAATTTCCTTTAGCAATTGTCGAGAGAATTATACAAGCTTCATCTAATCCGGTAGAAATAATTCTTGATCCCTTTGCTGGTTCTTGTTCCACGGGAATAGCGGCCTTGGGATTAGGAAGAATTTTTGTGGGTTTTGAAATTCGACCAGACTATTGCGAGATAGCTGCAGAGAGATTTAAAAGATTTAAAAAAGAAAGAAGCAATACTTATATTCAAGGCTCGTTATTCTAGATTTTTCGATACAATTGGAGCAATTTATAATTTTCTACGTCAGAGGAAAGACGCGATTGTTGACCTGTAGCTGCCTTTTGCCCAATCCAATCCCCAGAATCAATCCAACCGAAACGAATTAGTTTAATCTGAGGATTAGTAGTATTAGAAAACTTCTCAAAGTTAACTGCTAAATAGTATCCAGACTTACCTTTTTTGCTGTTATTAGAATTTTGAGCATAGCTTCTATTGCCATATATATGTCTAGGATCAGAGGAGGTTTTGACTTCAATTGAAAAAAAGTCATCAGGTATATAGACAATATCTTTATCAGATATACTGATATCTCCTCTCCAGAAATTGGGATATTTTGCTTTTAGTTCTAAAGGAATTAATTCATGAAGTAGAAAACCCATAATTTGAGGTTTAGGGAAGATATCCCTACCAATTCTAAAACCTTTTGTACCTAACTGAGAATTAAAAATTGATTGCCAAGATGTTAAAACAACATCAACAATTGCATCGGTAGATAGGGGATGTCTTTCCACAAGTCGTTGGGTGATAGATAACCAATTACTAGGAGAGACATCTGCATAGGGAGAATTCATCTATAGTTTTTTTCCGGCGTTATTAGATACAGTAACTAATATTAACGCAACCACCTCCCCCTATCCCAACACCTAATACTAAATTCTGTTTAAAAGGTATAGGAGAGTGGGGAACGCTGGATCAGGGAGCAGGGAAAAACAATCCATAACTTGGGAGTTAATCATAGTATTAAAAACGGATTTAGTATGATTAGCCTTTTTTAACTTGTTTTCGTAGTTTCAATCATTGGAAATGCGATCGCCAATAAAAGTAGCAGAGTCCGGCAGTTACCCCAAGACTAAGAATTGTTATCCCCGTGGGAATTTCCCACATCCCCGACTAGGTTACTAATATGTTGTACTATTGTAATAAGAGGATTTTTTTCCTGAAAAATTGTCATATTTGAGGTTTTGATTATGCCTTATACAAATGAAGAAGGTGGACGCTTAAATAATTTCGCCGCCGAACCGAAAGTTTATCAAGCGGATCCCCCCACTAAATCGCAACAACGTAATTATCTTGTCTGGGGCGTTGCTGCGATCACACTTGTGGGTGGACTGTTAGCCGTCGCTTTTTACGCATCTCAAGCTGGCTAAAATTTAGTCCCTCGTAGTTGCGATTTAGCCCCTTTCACTCCTCTTTACCGCTAATATCACAACTACTCCCTATTTTAAGGCTTTTGACCCTGAATTAATGCCACTGCTGACTGAGACTTAGCCGCAGTCCCCTGTTTACCCTGAGATAACGCCAGACGAGCCGCTTCCTCTAAATCAGCGATCGCTTTTTCCCTGTTTCCCAATTTATAATAGGTTAAACCCCGATTGTGGTACGCTTCGGCAAAATTAGCATTAATTTTCAGACTCTCGTTATAGTCCCTTAAAGCCATTTCCTGCTGTCCGGCTCGGTTATAGGACAGGGCGCGATTATAGAAAATGCGATCCTGTCCTCTAGTTCCCTGTAAACTCAAAGCTTTTGTGTAATCCTCGATCGCTTCTGCGTGTCTTCCCAAGTCATCCTTAGCATTACCGCGATAAATAAAGAAATCAGCAAAATTTCCGTTTAAAGCGATCGCTTTTGTGCAATCTTCCACCGCTGCCTCGTATTTTTTCGTCAGATAATGCACATAACAACGATTACCGAGAGCATTAACATAATTGGGGTTGATTGTCAAGGCCTGGGTATAATCTGCGATCGCTCGCTCGTACTGGCCGAGAACTAATTCCGCATAGCCGCGATTATAATAAGCATCGGCATCCTTCGGCTCTAATTGTAGAGCTTGAGTAAAATCTGCGATCGCCCCTGAGTAATCCCCTGCGGTTAAACGATCCACCCCCCGATTATAAAATTCTACAGCCTTCACGGGGTTAGGGGTAGTTTGAGCGCTTAGGGGAGAGATAGTCAGTAAAAAAGTCGCTATAGCCATAATAATTGTCAATTTTTTCTTAATTTTCATAATCCGTTCACCTAAACAATTCAAGGTAAAATTAAACAGCCCTACTTACAGGTCAAAATATCATGATTAAATCTCTTTTGGCGACTTTCCTCCTAATTACCACCCTCCTCTTAACCGGTTGTGCAACTCCCATCGCTGGACTGCAAGGATACACCAGTGGCAGCCAAGGCTATCAATTTTTATATCCTAAGGGTTGGACGCAGGTGGATGTGAAAAAAGTTGCAGGAGTAGATGTGGTTTTTCATGACCTGATCGAAACGAGCGAAAATTTAAGCGTTATTATCAATCCCATCCCCGACAATAAAACCTTAACAGATTTAGGGACACCCTCGGAAGTGGGCTATCGTCTCCTGAAAAATAACAGTCTTAACCCCAATCTCGATAAGGAAGTAGAATTAATTCGCTCAGAATCCCATCAAATCGACGGCCAAGATTATTATATCCTCGAATATCAAGTTAAATTAGCCAACGGCCAAGAACGTCATAATCTGGCCAGCGTCACGGTTAATAATCATAAACTCTATTCTTTTAATATTTCCACTTCCCAAAAACGTTGGACGCAAATTCAAGAACTCTTTGAAACTATCGTTGATTCTTTCTCGGTTAGTTAGGGAAATAGGCAATAGGCAATAGTAAAATGTAGGGTGCGTTAGTCGTAACGCACCACTTATGATCAACTAGGTAGCCAGTTACAATTAAAGATAACATACTTACTTAATCAGTAAACAGTGAAAAGACAGTAGGAAACTTCTATTTAATACTGTCACTTAAAACTCAAATCTAATAACTGATAACTGATAACTGATAACTGAATATGAGTAACTCGGAAGAAAATAGACTAGATAGACTCGAATCTCTTGCTGAAAATACCCTAACAGAACTACGGGAGATTAAATCAGGATTACAGGAGATTAGATTAGGATTACAGGAGATTAAATTAGGACTACAGGAAACCAATCAGGGATTAAAAGAAACTACAGCGATCGCTAATTCTAACGCCAAATCGATCGAAGCGTTAACTAATAGTCTTGCTCAGTCTAAAAAAGAATGGGAAAAAGACAGACGGGGACTTTATCAACTGCTAGGACAATTAACTTGATCGATGTCGGATTTTTATGAGGTTCAGTCAGATTTTTACAATCGATTTGACAAAATTGAAGAAAGAAAATCACGCATGGTTGAGATTTTAGATCGTTATTTACCCCCCGAAAATCCTGCCAATTCCTAGCAGAAATAGCTAAAAAACTGATAACTGATGGTGGGTTACGGCAAATAGATAAATTGATAATTAAGTCTAATAATTTGTCATTGCCTAACCCACCCTACCTAACTGTCTTCTATCTCCTATCTCTTTTTACTGAAAAAACTATGTCCATTCCCTTGATTCTTGCTTCCGCTTCTCCTGCACGCAAAAAACTATTACAAATGGTAGGAATCGATCCAATTGTGCGAGTGAGTAACTTTGATGAATCGACAATTAATGCTGATGATACTCTCCATCTTGTCCAAACTTTAGCCCAATGTAAAGCACAAACGATCGCCCCCCAATTTGATTTAGGATTAATTCTTGGTTGCGATTCCGTCTTAGAAGTAGCGGGGGAAGTCTATGGCAAACCCAAGGATAAATCAGAAGCGATCGAGCGTTGGCAAAAAATGCGCGGTCAGGTGGGTACACTCTATACAGGTCATGCTTTAATCGATCGAGTTAATCATCAAACCTTGACTCGTTGTGGGATTACTAAAGTTCACTTTGCCAATATCAGCGATCAAACAATTATTGCCTACGTTAACACCGAAGAACCCCTCAAATGTGCGGGCTGTTTTGCCCTAGAAGGAAAGGGGGGTCTATTCGTGGAAAGATTAGAAGGATGCCACAGTAATGTTATCGGTTTAAGTTTACCCCTATTTAGGCAGATGTTAACGGATTTTGGCTACCAAATCACTGACTTTTGGTGATCTTTTTGCCGATAATTTCCCCAAATTTATTGGCAAAAGGGCTTGACAAATTCTCAGATTTGTGTTAACCTTTTATGATAATGGGAATCCGTGTCGCCCTGCGAACCCCTCTTTTTTCTATCCGATAGCCCCAAAATTTTTAACCCTTTCCTTTTTACTTTTTCCCGAAAAAACTATGTCTTGCTTGCGCGTGGGAATTGCCGGTCCGGTGGGTTCAGGAAAAACAGCCCTGCTCGATGCCCTGTGTAAAAATTTGCGGGATCAATATCCGATCGCCGTAGTCACCAATGACATTTATACTCAAGAAGATGCCCAATTTTTAGTGCGATCGCAAGCTTTAGACCCGGAAAGAATTTTAGGAGTAGAAACGGGAGGATGTCCCCATACAGCTATTCGCGAGGATGCCTCAATTAACTTAGTTGCCATTGAACAGTTAGAGAGAAAATTTGCTAACTTAAAGTTAATTTTTCTGGAAAGTGGTGGTGACAATTTAGCGGCAACCTTTAGCCCCGAATTAGTAGATTTAACCATCTATGTGATTGACGTGGCAGCCGGAGATAAAATCCCTCGCAAAGGTGGACCTGGTATCACCAAATCGGATCTATTGGTAATTAATAAAATAGATTTAGCCCCGATGGTGGGGGCAGATTTAGGGGTGATGGATAGAGATGCCAAAAAGATGCGCGGGGATAAACCCTTTATCTTCACCAACTTGAAAACACGGGAAGGATTAGAGCGAGTGATTGCCTTTATCGAAAAGAATTTATACTAACTATTACTAGGAATAAAAAAGAGAGCGCCAGAAAAATTTAGGTAAAGCTAACATTCTTTTCCAGCGCCAAGGTTCCTGATAGAGTCGATACAACCACTCTAAATTATTGTCACAGAAAAAGCGAGGGGCGCGGATTTTTGTCCCGGACCAGATATCAAAACTACCCCCCACACCTACCCAGATAGCTTGGGGACAGAGATTGCGATGTTCCCTAATCCAATATTCTTGTCGGGGTACTCCCAAACCAACTAAAATTAACCGCGGTTGTTGATCTTTTAACACCTCAATCCAATCGGACATTTCCTGGGAGGATAGATAACCGTGGTTAGACAGAATACGGATATTAGGTATCTTTTTTTGCCAATTACTTGCCGCTTGTTCTGTAATCCCCGGTTTACCACCAAAAAAAGCAATAGGAGAACTCTCACCCTGCATTCCTAACTCAGTAATTAAGGATTCTGATAATTCAATACCGGGGCAGCGGGTTTGTTTTCTGCCCCTTAATTTTAAGTAAATAACAATCCCAGCGCCGTCGGGAATAACTAAATCTGCTTCCCGAATAACTTGGGCTACTTTAGCATCATTTTCTCCTAACATTGCCATTTCTGCATTAAGAGTGACAACGTGGGAACCAAAACCTTGATAGAGGCGATCGATTAACCAACGACTGTAGTTATCGAGGAGATGAACTGGTAAACCAAGAACAGAATATTTGGGGGGAGTTTCTAACATAAGTAGGTAGGTGTTAAAAGTTGTCAGACACCCCCCTTATCAAGGGGGGATTAAGGGGGGCAGGGGCGATTAAGGGGGGATTTATCTTCAATTTAATTATAAATACTTACTTATAATTCATCTTGATTTAGTTGTCATTTGATCGAGAAATTGGCACAAAATCCACCCCAAAACTAGAACGAGAACCGCGTTTAACTACCACTAATTGCACAGATTGATTGCGATCGCCAGATGGTAAAAATCGCACTGGATTAGTCGCCCCAGGGACAGAAAAATCACTGCTTCTTAACGCCTGTTGAACTCCCTCTCGGCTAGATTCTGCCTTAATGCCAGCGATTAAAGCCTGGGTAGCGTCATAGGCGGTGGCAGTGCGCCAATTTACGTCTCCTTGCCACAATTGGCGGGAATTATTCACAAAAGGACTGTTCGGATTAGCCGCCAAATGCCAAGCGACAGCCACAACCATGTCCAGGGCATTTTTTCCGCCTACATCCAGAGTTTTGGGGCTATAAACGACATCACCCGCCACAATCGGTAATTTTTGACCATTGATGTGAACCACCTGCAAAGCCTTATCTAGGGTACCACTATCCCCAAGAAGGGCGATTAGATTTACTCCCTCCTGTTGAGCTTGTTGGAGGCTTTTAGACGGGGAAAAAGTCAGGGAAGATAGATCAAATTCACTCACCACTTGACCTCCTCCTAATCCTAAAGCGGTGATAAATTCAGATTTTAGGGATTGACTATAATTACTTTGGGAGTTAAAAAATACCACTGCCTTGACGTTAGGATTTTTTTGCAAGCTAGATTCGGCTAATGCCCGTGCCGCCACAAAATCACTGGGAACAGAACGAAAAATATAGTCACCAAAATTGGAGAGTTTAACTGAGGTACTGACGGGGGAAATCATTACTAATCCTGCTTTTTGATAGATAGCAGCCGCCGCTAAAGAGGTGTCACTGCTAGTGTGTCCTACTACTCCTAAAATACTGTTGTCAGCCGCTAATTTTTGGGCAATTTGAACGGCAATTTCGGGATTATAAGCATCATCAGCAATGAGAACTTTTAAAGGAGTGCCATTAATTCCCCCAGCTTGATTGATTTGATTTTGAGATTGGGCAACTCCTCGTAAAACTTCTAGGGAGGTGTTGACACTGCCCCCAATTGGCACGGAAACGGCGATAGTATAGGACTTAGCTTCACCAATACGGGCGTTATTTAAGTAGATGAGAGCTTCCGGATCATTTTGATTAGCTCGCAGGGATTTTTCTAGGAGGTAAACTGCTTGCTGAAAGTCTCCTTTCCCGATTGCCTGTATGGCATCTTGTTTGTCCGAAGAAGCCCCTTCAACTATTAATAAGTTTTCCCCTTGACTAAATTTTGCTTGTGCCGATACCGATTTTTGCTCTGGTGATATTTTCTCGATTTCAGAAAGATTGTTTGGGTTATTTTTTCCTTGAAAACGATTGGATAACCACCAACCACCAGCCCCAAAAAATATTAGGGTAATCAGCAGGGCTAAAAGCAGGGTAACGGTCTCATTTTTCTGGCTCATGGGCTGATCAACTAAGATTAAATTAATGGTTTAATCGAGATTTATAGTTAATAAAAGTGGCTCTTTTTTGTTTTTAATAGGGCTAATTCAAGTCTGAATGGCACCACTATCCGATCTACCTTGATAGAATACCTCATTTGGGGTTTGATAGTCAAGACATTGTTTAAATGCGTCTTAGCTTATTAGGGATACTTTACCTTTTTGTTTGGGAATCTTCTAAATGTTTTACCAAAACATTGGAGGATAAAGGACCGTGTAAATGACTCCAGGGTAAAACCTGTTCTAAACGCCATTGTTGATGGACGTAATAATCTAGAGGGGGAATTTGTCCTTTTAGTTCCTTAAAAGCCCGTTTATAACTGCCTAAAGAATCACCGTAGCCACGGGTTAATTCTAACAGGGAAGTTAAGCGGCGATCGCCTCTAGACAATAGGGCTTGAATCACTGACCAATTATAACTCTCTGGGCGAAATTCTATGCCCTGTTTACCTAATTGTTTATCTAGATATTTTAATCTTTTTTCGGCCATTTTATTAACTCCAAACCACTGAAAAGGAGTATGAGATTTAGGCACAAATGTGCTGCAACCAAAAGAAATTCGCAGTCCAGAAGCGGCTTTTTTTAAGGCTATTAACATTTCCACAGTTGCCCCAATATCTTCGGCTTCTTCTCCCGGTATTCCCACCATACCATAGAGTTTTATCCCTTTTAAACCGCCCGCTTTAGCATTAATGGCAGCCTGGATAATTTCATCATTGGCTAACTTTTTGTTGATAATTTCCCGCAAGCGATCCGAACCACTTTCTACGGCAATAGTAATTGATTTGCTGTCTCTTTGGGATAAAATTCTGGCTAATTTTTCCGTGACGGTATTAGTTCTAACTGAAGCGATCGAGAGTCTGACTCCCTCAAATTTTGGTTGAAAAAGATAATCAAGTAAGGTTTCAAATTCAGGATGTTGGCTGACAGAAGCACCTAATAAACCCAGGCGATCGGTCACTTTTAAACCTTTTTCAATGGCGGGAATTAGAGATTCTAAACTAGCGGTACGAAAGGGTAAAGTTAGATAACTAGCTAAACAAAAACGGCACATTTCTGGACAACTTCGCACCACCTCTACCATATAAATATTCTCCCATGCCGCTTGTTTTGTCACCACCGTAGAAGCTGAAAGGGTACTACTGCGATAGGTTTGTTTACTAACAAAGGTAGGAACATTATTATCTATGGGTAGAATTGCCGTAATTTCACCTTCGGGACTATCATAATTAATGGTATATAAACTAGGAACATATACCCCCGGAACCTGGGCCAAATGACGGAGTTTTGTCGGGCGATCAGCGTTTCTCACCTCTTGATAGGCATTAATAAAATCAGCAATTAAATTTTCACCATCTCCCAATAAAATTACATCAAAATAAGCAGCAAAAGGTTCGGGATTAGCGGTTAAAACTGGCCCACCTCCGAAAATTATCGCTTGCCGATCTTGGCGTTGATGACTGTGACAAGGAATTTCTAAAGATTCTAACAGCGAGAGGATATTAACATAGTCTAATTCCCAGGAAAAGGAAAAGCCAACTAATTCGGGATAACGGGGTAAAGATTCTTGAAAATCCGTAAATAAACGACTAACTTGTATATCCGATCGCAGAGCTAAAGTTGCCCAAACAATTTGATAACCTAAACTGGTTATACCCACGGAATACTGATTAGGAAAGGCAAAAATAGTTCTAAGGGCATCACTGTGGGGGATTGCGGGAGTAAAGAGGAGTTTTTCGTCTTGTAAGATGGTCATTTCAGTTATCAGTTATCAGTTATCAGTTATCAGTGACTACCAGTAGTCTTCAGTAGCTTTTAATTTTCATTCTCTTGAAAGGGGAGACTTATTACCTCTTGTTTTTGGTCATATATAAGTTTAATTTAATCTGGAGGTGAAGGAGGGGCAAATATCTCAATATACAGTTATATGATCATATCTCAGGTTATGATGCTGGGGAGTCGGTGGTCAAGAACAAATTCAAGTTATACTTCCTCCCTAGGGATAGCTATTGTATTTACAGGAGATTTTCTCTTATATCCTAGCAATTTTCACAGCTTAACTAGGTGTCGATTGATCCCCTTCACCCCAGCCAGAACGAAATCTATGAATAATTCCGAAGAATACGTTATAATCATGGCGAAAATCCTAGATTTAACCATTCCTGATCGCTATTTAAATTCTGTGGTTGAAAACTGGCAACGCTTGCAAGAAATCGCCAGTTTAGTGACAGAATTTCCCTTAGAGGATGACGGGGAAAGCGCCCTCAGCTTTGAACCATGACTATTTGTGCGATCAATTTAGCTCGATCGATCCAAAATCGTCAAACTAGCGCCTTAGAAGTTATTAGCCAGACTTTGGCAGTGATAGAGGCGAAAAATCCCCATTTAAATTGCTTTACCGACATTTTACAGCCTAGGGCGCTCGCTCAAGCCCAAAAAATCGATCAAGCGATCGCCAATGGGGAATCCGTCGGTGTCTTAGCAGGAGTCCCCTTCGCCGTCAAAAATCTCTTTGATATCGAGGGTATTGTCACCCTTGCTGGTTCCAAAATCAATCGAGATCACCCTGCCGCCGGACAAGATGCGATCGCTATTCAAATCCTAGAAGCGGCTGGCGCAGTTTTGGTGGGGGCGACCAATATGGATGAGTACGCCTACGGTTTTGTCACCGAAAATGCCCATTATGGAGCCACTGCCAACCCCCTCGATCCTAGTCGCGTCTCGGGGGGATCCTCCGGCGGTTCCGCTGCTGCCGTTGCCGCTAATTTAGTGCCTCTCGCCCTCGGTTCCGATACTAATGGTTCGGTGAGGGTTCCCGCCGCTTGCTGTGGCGTGGTGGGGCTAAAACCCACCTTTGGGCGCGTATCCCGTCAGGGCCTATTTTTGTTCGTCAGTAGTTTGGATCATCTGGGATTTTTTAGCGGCAATGTGGCGGATATGGCGGCTATTTGGAGTCTTTTTGCCAAAAATAACCTTAAAGCTCCCTTAAATGGCTTAGAGGTGGTAAAAATAGCCCTTGCCGACGATTATTTTCAGCAGGGAGCCGAACCGGAAGTAATCGAGGCGGTGACAGCGATCGCCGAACGTTTAGGAGTTACCAAAAAAATCACCATTCCCGAAACCGCCCGCGCCAGGGCAGCCGCCTATATAATTACCGCTTCCGAGGGCGCAAATTGGCATTTACCGCGTTTACAGACCAGATTAGAGGATTTTGACCCCGCAACCCGGGATCGCTTCTTGGCAGGGGCATTAATTCCCTCTAGCTGGTATTTACAGGCTCAACGTTTTCGCCGTTGGTATCGTGATCGTCTGCGAGAGATTTTCAGCGAAGTCGATATTATCCTCACCCCGACGATTCCCTGTATTGCGCCACCATTAGGAGTAGAAAAAATGATTATTGACGGGCAAGAGCTATTAATTAGACCCAATTTAGGCAGATTCACCCAACCTTTTTCTTTTATCGGTTTACCTGCCCTTTCTTTGCCGATTAAACGTCCATCCCAGCTACCTTTAGGTTTACAAATCATCGCCGCCCCCGATCGCGAAGACTTAATCCTAAGGGTAGCCAGGGTTTTAGAAGAAATGCTCATAGATATCCCGCATAAGTGAGATCTCAAGGGCGCACTTAATCCTAAAATCCCTAATTTAAGGACATATAGGCAAAAAGGTCATTTTTCTAGTCTAAGTAAACAATCTATTCGTTTTTTCTTTTCCTGAATGCTGACTACTGGCTCGGAGACTCCTTTTCAATGGTTGATAGAGTCTTATTTCCTTGAATTTAACTCGATTTCTCGACTCATTAGAACAATTCGAGCCTATAATATAACAGGTTCAAATCGAGAATCAATCTTTTTATTGCCATCTATCTGCAAGGAAATCTATGAAAATTGTCATCCCGATCCTATTTTATAGCAAAGGAGGAGTGGAAAGAGTCATTATCTCTTTAATACCTAGCTTATTAGAATACGTCGAACAAATTATTATCGTCCTCCCTCGTAAGGAAATTGAATATTTTAGATCTTTAATGCCCGATTCCGATAAACTCATCTACGAGAATTTTGATTTTTATCCCCAGAGTTTTGAAACAAAATTAATCTATTTTTATGGTCTTCTAGCGAATTTTTATAAAATACTAGGACTAACTTCTATTCATCGTCTTTTCTCTCGTAGAATTGAACTTTTACGCAGCGAAGCAAGAATTAATCAGATTATCAAGCGTTACCAAGCTGATCATTGTTTGTATGGGATGACTAATCGGATTTCTCCCCCCAATGTCAAGGTTACTTTAAGTGGCATTATTTATGATGTCTTTTGGCAATTTGCTCCCTTAACTTACTCAGAATCCTATCAAGAACCCTACAATGAAGCGTTAAAAGAATGGTTAGATCGGGCTGATCTACTGTTCACAATTTCCCAAAAAACTAAAGACGATGTTTTAAAAGTTTTTCCCAATGCTACCTATGCTAGTAAATTAAAATCTGTACCCTTAGCTGGATTTATCGATGAATCTAATCTCAAGAGTAATTTAGTCAAAAGTGATCTAGTTACTTTTTATTTTCCCTCCTCTTTTGGTATCTACAAGGATCATACAACTTTGCTCAAAGCAGCCATTAAACTAGCTAAAAAAGGTTTAAAATTTCAAATAGTTTTTATTGGCAAAGAAACCGATAATCTAGTTAATGGAAATCTGCAATTGTCTCAACAGTCCAAAACCCAAGAATATCAAGATTATCTCAAAGAATGTACCCGACTTTATCGGGAAAATAAAGAAATTTTCGAGAGTCACATCAAGGGATTAGGTTATCAAGACTATGAAACCTTGCAATTTTATTATCAAACCTGTTCCTGTGTGGTATTTCCCTCAAAATACGAAGGTTTTGGATTAGCAATAGCGGAAGCCATTTTACAAGGTATTCCCGTTATCGCTGCCGATTTAGAAGTGTTTCAAGAACAGGTAGAATTATATAATTGTCCCGAAAGAGTGCAATTCTATCCTAGGGGAGATGCGGACAGTTTAGCCAACTGTTTAGAACAATTTATCCTTAATCCAATTCCTCGCTTGTTACCCGAAGATATCCCCAATAAAATTAATCTCTGGACTTGGGAAGATGTGGCGAAAAAATATGTAGAACTAATCAAAGAAAATGCAGGTTACTGATCTCTATATCTACCCGATTAAATCCTGTCGAGGTATTCAATTATCCCAAGATGAAGTGACTCCTAAAGGTTTACTCTGGGATCGAGAAATGATGTTAGTGGATGCCGAGGGTAAATTTATCACTCAAAGGGAATATCCGCAATTAGCCAGGGTTTCTGTCACGATTACAGGAGATAACTTTTCTCTGAAAACATCTCAAGATTCCCTGACTTTCCAGCCTAATTTCACAGGAGAAAAAAGAGCGGTTCAAATCTGGGAATCCCAAACCCTAGCCATGGATCAAGGGGATGAAATCGCCGAATGGTTCCAGAAAATTCTCGACATTCCCTGTCGTTTAGTGCGACAATCTCCCGATTATCCACGTTCCGCGAATCCTCGCTATGCAGGGAATGATCATACTCCCGTCAGCTTTGCCGATGGTTATCCAATTTTATTAACTAATACTGCTTCTTTAGAGGACTTAAATCGGCGTTTAGTCGCACCAGTGCCGATGAATCGTTTTCGTCCTAATATTGTTATTAGTAGCGATCGAGCTTTTAGCGAAAGTAGTTGGCAAAAGATCACAATTGGAGAGATAAATTATGCTCTAGTTAAACCCTGTAGTCGCTGTATTATCACCACCACCGATCAAGAAACAGGTAGGAGAAATCCCCAGCAAGAACCTTTAAAAACCTTAAGCACTTTTCGCCGTTTCCCCGGGGGCATCATGTTCGGAGAAAATGTCATCCCCGAAAAGACAGGTACAATTAAAGTCGGCGATCCTATTACCGTAATCTAGAGATCTAGAGATATAGGGGGATAGGGGTTATCAGTTATCAGTTATCAGTTATCAGTTATCAGTTATCAGTTATCAGATGTGAGTTTTCAGTTCACTGATTAAGTACCTAAGCAAAATTAATTACACATATCTAACCCCGCTCTTGCCTATTGCCTTTTGCCTCTTGCCTATCTTCACTAGGAAATTAATTTTGCACGACTACTTACTGTTCACTGTTCACAGCAAAAAACTCCCCACTCCCCACTGATAACTGTGCGGGCATCAAGGTTAAGATAAATAACCATAAGAACAATACTTGATTAGAGACACTGAAACCATGCCCCTTGATACCGCATCGATTTTAGAAGTATTACGTCCCGTTCAAGATCCGGAACTGCAAAAAAGCCTAGTGGAATTGAACATGATCCGCAATGTGGCGATCGATGGCGGAAAAGTTAGCTTTACCCTAGTTTTGACCACTCCTGCCTGTCCTTTGCGCGAATTTATCGTGGAAGACTGCCAAAAAGCCGTTAAACAGCTGCCCGGGGTGGAAAGTGTCGCTGTGGAGGTAACTGCCGAAACCCCGCAACAAAAAGCCTTACCCGATCGCCAAGGCGTGGAGGGGGTTAAAAATATTATCGCCGTTTCCAGTGGTAAGGGCGGTGTGGGAAAAAGTACCGTGGCTGTCAATATCGCCGTCGCCTTGGCTCATTTAGGGGCAAAAGTGGGGCTATTAGACGCGGACATCTACGGCCCCAACGCCCCGACAATGTTGGGCTTAAATGACGCACAAGTGACCGTACAGGGCGCAAATGGCGAGATATTGGAACCCGCTTTCAACCATGGCATCAAAATGGTTTCCATGGGCTTTTTGATCAACCCCGATCAACCGGTAATCTGGCGCGGTCCGATGTTAAACGGCATTATCCGTCAGTTTCTCTATCAAGTCAATTGGGGCGATTTAGACTATTTAATCGTCGATATGCCTCCCGGTACCGGGGATGCACAATTAACTTTAATTCAATCGGTTCCCCTAGCGGGTGCGGTGATTGTCACCACTCCCCAGACGGTTTCTTTAATTGATGCGCGTCGGGGTTTAAAAATGTTCCAACAGCTAGGGGCGCGGGTTTTGGGTATCGTGGAAAATATGAGTTATTTTATTCCCCCCGATCAGCCCGATCGCTCCTATGATCTATTTGGGTCCGGTGGTGGGGAAAAAACCTCGCAAGAATTGGGCATTCCTTTACTGGGATGTGTACCTCTGGAGATAGCCCTACGAGAAGGTGGTGATACTGGTGTACCGGTAGTCTTGGGGCAACCAGAATCGGCCTCAGCTAAAGCCCTAATAGCGATCGCTCGTCAGGTGGCGGCGAAAGTATCCGTGGCAGCCTATAGTTAGGGTTTGCGGCAAAAAGTTTTTCGGTGGGGGCAGGGTGTGGGGTGTAGGGTGTAGGGTGTAGGGTTTTACCCATTTTCAGGGAAAAAGTCCCTAAATTTTCCCCCCAATCACTCCAATGTCCGGTACTTTTGGATTTCAAAAAGGTCTAAAAGTCTTATCGAACAATGTTTTTAGATTTATTGAGCAAACCCTAGTTAGTTAGTAAATTTGGGGAGAGAAATGGTGAGAAGACAGTCCCTTGTTAGTAGGAAACTAAGCGGTTTTGGTGAGCAGTTTAGCTTCATTTTCCGTGATATAGCCCAAATTGATTGGCTTTTGTTCGTTTTGGTGACGGGTTTAACCGTTTTCGGTGGTTTAATGATTCGTAGTGCCGAAAGACATACCACTGCTCTCGATTGGTGGCAACACTGGTTATTCGGATGCGTGGGAGTGGCGATCGCTTTATTTCTGGCCCGTTGTCGTTACGAAAGTCTGCTGAAATGGCACTGGTTAACCTATCTTCTCACCAATCTCTCCCTAATTGCGGTAATTGTCCTAGGGGTGACGGCGAATGGGGCGCAAAGTTGGATTAATATCGGCAGTTTTAACGTGCAACCGTCGGAATTTGCCAAGGTAGGTTTAATTATCACCCTAGCAGCCCTCCTACATCATCGTCCCGCCGATAATCTTTTTGCGATCGCTCGTGTCTTTGTCGTCACTGCCATCCCCTGGGTGTTAATTATGGCGCAGCCGGACTTGGGGACGGGATTAGTCTTTGGGGCAATTACCCTAGGCATGATTTACTGGGCTAATGCGAAACTGCCTTGGATGATTATCCTCTTATCTCCCCTCGCATCGGTTTTTCTGTTTAATTTACTTTTTCCTGCTTGGATTGTTTTAGCAATTATCATCGCTGTGCTTGCTTGGTTTACCCTTCCCTACCGTTTTTTATCTACTTTCATCGTGGTGGCAACTAATCTGGCAGTGGGTAAATTAGGCGAGGTTTTTTGGGGTTTATTAAAAGAATATCAAAAAGATCGTTTAACCCTATTTCTTCACCCAGAAAAGAATCCTTTGGGGGGAGGTTATCAATTAATTCAATCCCGCATTGCCATCGGATCGGGAGAATTATTGGGACGGGGATTACACCAAGGCACCCAAACCCAATTAAATTTTATTCCCGAACAACACACCGATTTTATCTTCTCTGTAGTCGGGGAAGAATTCGGTTTTGTCGGCAGTATTCTAGTTTTAATAGCTTTCTGGTTAGTTTGTTGGCGTTTGTTAGTCATTGCTAATACTGCTAAAGAAAACTTCGGTTCTTTAATAGCGATCGGTGTTCTCTCGATGATCGCTTTTCAGGCAATTCTTAATATTAGCATGACCGTGGGATTAGCCCCGATTACAGGGATTCCTCTACCTTGGTTAAGTTATGGACGTTCATCTTTATTAACCAATTTTATCGCCTTGGGTTTAGTGGAATCCGTGGCTAATTATCGCCCCCGTAAGCGTTTGTACTAAGGAGAACGCCATGAAAGTGACCTATGATCCGGTCGTTGATGCTCTCAAAATCACCTTAAGTAATGTGCCAATTACAGAAAGCGACGAGCAGAGTCCGGGGGTGATTCTCGACTATGACCAGTGGGGGAACGTGGTGGGGTTAGAAATCCTCAATGCTCAGGAGCGGATGGACAATCCCCAGTCTTGCGAATATTCGATTCTGACAACTAAACCAGAATTTGTCGCCAGTTAAGAGAGACAAAAAGAAATTTAAATATAGGAATTTCCCACTGATATGAAAGAATCGCCTAAAGTTGTTTTATTGTTGACCCATAGCGGCGATTTTTTCACGATTGACCGCGTGGCTGAGGCGATAGAAAAAAAAGGAGCCACACCTTTTCGCTTAGATACCGATAAATTTCCCTTAGAGGTTCAACTAACAGCCCAATTTAATGGTAAAAAAAGTTTTTATCAATTAACCTATAAACATCAATCTATTGATAGTGAACAGGTGCAATCTGTTTGGACAAGACGTATTTGGCAACCTGAACTAACAGGGGATTTAGATCCTCAGTTTCGGGAGGCTTGTGTGCGAGAATCCCAGACGACTTTGGCTAGTTTTTGGGATAGTTTAAGGTCGGCGCGTTGGTTAGATAATTTAGCGCAAATTGAGAGGGCTAAAAATAAGTTATTACAACTTCGTTTGGCCTCAGAAGTTGGCTTAATTATTCCCCCTACCTTAGTTACCAATAATCCTGATGCTGCCCGGGAGTTTTTTTCCCAGGTTCAGGGAAGAATGGTGAGTAAATTGTTAACTGCGATCGCCCGCAGTATGGAGTCGCCGGAATTTTTTCTTTATACCAGTAGGGTGAAAGCAGAAGACCTTGAGGAAGCGGAATCTTTACGCTATTGTCCCATGGTTTTTCAAGCGGAAATTCCCAAACAATTAGAATTGAGAGTTGTCGTGGTTAATGGACAGACATTTGTGGGTGCTTTAGAATCTTCTCAGTATAATAATTCTGCCGTAGATTGGCGAAGACCGGGTATTGATCCGGGTGCTTGGCAACATCATACTTTACCCGATTCACTATTGCAGCAACTTCAGATTTTTATGGCTAATTTAGGGTTGAATTTTGGGGCGTTTGATTTTATCTTAACTCCTGGGGGAGAATACGTTTTTTTAGAAGTTAATCCGGGTGGTGAGTGGGGAATGTTAGAACGGGATTTAGATTTACCTATTTCTCATGCGATCGCTGATTTTTTAGTATGCTAAAAATCAAACCAAAACCTAATCAGGATTTTGAGGATTTTAGGATTATCAAGATTCTCAATCCAAAATCTAATCAGGATTCTCAATCCCAAATCATCAAGGAGATTTATGACCGTTTTAATTGTTACTTTTAGCCACGATAATGAAAGTATTCCTCTGGTAATCAAAGCCATAGAAACGATGGGGAAAAAAGCCTTCCGTTTTGATACTGATCGCTTCCCTACAGAGGTGAAAGTTGATCTTTACTCAGGCGGTCAAAAAGGCGGAATTATTACCGATGGAGAACAAAAATTAGAGCTAAAAGAAGTTTCTTCTGTTTGGTATCGACGCATGAGATACGGACTAAAATTACCCAATGGGATGGATAGTCAATTTCGCGAAGCTTCTCTTAAGGAATGTCGGTTAAGTATTCGAGGAATGATTGCTAGTTTATCTGGTTTTCATCTTGATCCAATTGCTAAGGTAGATCATGCCAATCATAAACAATTGCAGTTACAAGTGGCGCAACAATTAGGTTT
The DNA here is from genome assembly GCF_048564745.1 of Microcystis sp. Lineage (NCBI taxonomy): Bacteria > Bacillati > Cyanobacteriota > Cyanophyceae > Chroococcales > Microcystaceae > Microcystis > Microcystis sp. The sequence goes on along the minus strand of NZ_JBLZRT010000130.1, from coordinate 25,346 downwards.
ATTAATTCCGGGGACTTTAACTTCTAATAATCCTGAAGCTGTCAAGCAATTTGCTCAGGAGTTTGAAGCGACAGGAATTGTGACTAAAATGCTTTCTCAATTTGCTATTTATGGAGACAAGCAAGAGGAAATGGTTGTTTTTACCAGTCCTGTTACTAAGGAAGACCTAGATAATTTGGAAGGTTTGCAATTTTGTCCCATGACTTTTCAGGAAAACATTCCTAAAGCTTTGGAATTACGCATCACTATCGTCGGTGAACAAATATTTACGGCGGCGATTAATTCCCAACAATTAGACGGTGCTATCTACGATTGGCGAAAAGAGGGAAGAGCGCTCCATCAACAATGGCAACCCTACGATTTACCGAAAACTATTGAAAAACAACTACTAGAATTAGTGAAATATTTCGGTCTTAATTATGGTGCAATTGATATGATTGTCACACCAGATGAACGTTATATCTTTTTAGAAATTAATCCCGTTGGCGAGTTTTTTTGGCTAGAACTTTATCCTCCTTATTTTCCTATCTCCCAGGCGATCGCTGAAATCCTAGTTAACTCATAAACCAACAACTACAGAGCCAGAGTATTTTATCGCATCGACGAGGCTCTGACTCCCGATTTCCCCCCCGACTACTGACTTGAAAGAGGGTGTAGGGTGTGGGGTGTGGGGTGTGGGGTGTAGGGTGTGGGGTGTAGGGTGTGGGAAGTGGGGAAGTGGGGAGTTTTCTCAGTGAACTGATAACTGATAACTGATAACTGACTCCTAACCCCACCAACAAACTTTTTCAGCAAACCCTACTTAATTTCCAGACCAAGACTTTCTCTCGTGCTTCTATCAGATCCATGCCGATTTTTTCTAAAACTCGCTTTGAAGCTATATTATCGGGAGCGCAGCCAGCGGTCACTGTTTGCATACCAGGTTGAAAAAGTGTCCAGTCCATCATTGCTTTTGTCGCCTCGGATGCGTAGCCTTGTCGTCGATATAACGGCGCTACTTGATAGCCAATTTCTACAGCATCTGTGGGTAAACCTGTGGCATCAGGAATAATTTTGATCATCACATGACCAATAAGAGTATTTTCTGTTTGATGAATAATTAAACTCCCCCACCCCCACTCATTTTGTAAGGGGAATTGCAGCAAAATATTCGCAATATCAGGTAAAGCTTGAATCAACTCTTGTTCGGCCCAGTCAGCTGCAACTTTTACCCACAAAATTGTTGCTAATTCATCGATACCTATAATTGCGGCCTTGAGAAGTTCAAGCTTGAAGGGGACTAAATATAATCGTTCCGTCACCAGTTTTTCCAGTGCTTTCATTTGATAAAACTACTATATCAGTTATCAGTTATCAGTTATCAGTTAGTAGCTTGTTAATCAACTTATACCATTTCTCTAAATGAAAACTACACATCGAATTTAAGTCACCCTTTTTAAGGGGGATTTAGGGGGATTAAACTTCTGTAGTCAGACTTTGGAGAATTGGTATTACCCAGCAAAAACCTCATTCTCTAGTTCTCCTGAGAGGGGGAAGTCTGAAAAATTTTCCCTACCCCCTACACCCTACCCACCACACCTCATACCCTGTCTCACTTTCAATCTGTTTGTCACCCCATTAGCTATATTCTCACCCATTTTAAGGTTTTTGGGTCTTTATCGTAACGATAATTAAAACCATCTTTGGCAGTAATAATTTTACCTAAACTGGCTCGATTACGAACGCTACTTAAAGAATAATCAGTTAGGGACTGCATTTGTTGATGGGACAAACCTTCGGCTATTTCAGAAACTCCGGCAATTTCCGCATCATGCTCAGTTTTAACCTCAGACAAAGTCTCTATTTTTACCGCCGAAAAATTTTCTGATTTTTTTGACATCATCACTAGGTTATTCACTTTTTTGCGCTGATAATCTTCTACAGTTGACAGCTGCCAATGGGAATTTTCTGTTAACTCTAAGACCCATCGATGATAATTAAATAAACTTTCCCGATGACCAACACTAATAAAAGTGGTTTCACTTTCCTGTAATTGCTGATATAAGCTGGCTTCATTGGCCAAATCTAAAGCGCTGGTTGCTTCATCTAAGATAGTAAAAGTGGGTTTAGTGATTAATAGTCGAGCAAAAGCTAGTCTTTGCTGTTCTCCCAGAGATAAAATTTGTTCCCAGTTTACTTCTTTATCTAAGCTATTTTTGTCAGTTAATAAATGTTGCAGGTTGACTTTTTTTAAGATGTTTTCTAATTCTTCATCGCTCACCTGATCATTGGTATGGGGATAAAGTAATTGCTGGCGTAAAGTGCCAAGGATAATATAAGGACGTTGGGGTAAAAATAACATTTTAGCTAAAGGAGGACGCACTAAACGACCACTACCTGCTTTCCATAAACCGGCGATTGCTCGTAACAAGGAACTTTTTCCTCGACCACTGGGGCCAATAATCAGTAGGCTTTCTCCCAAAGGGACAGAAACCGATAAATTCTCCACAATTACCTTTTCATAATCGGGAGTTTGTAGGGTAAAATTTTCAAAAGCTAGACGATTATCTTCCAGGGTGATAATACGACTTAAGTTTTTCGGCTCTTCACTGGCAACTTTTAAGGCATCTGTCAAGGTAGCTAACCGTTCAATATAACTGGAAACTTTACCCGATGTTCCCCATTCAGTAATTAATTGTCCCAAGGCATTAGAAAAAAGGAAACAGCATAAACTCGCTTGACTAATTTCTCCATAATCGATTTCGTTTTTAATAAACATCGGGGTCAAAATAAACATTGAAAATACACTAATCGCTGACTGATAACCTCGATTAAAAAGATTATTAAACCGTTCCCAATTGATCAGTTTTTCCGAGCTTTGAATAACCCGTTCAAAACGGCCTTCAATGATTTTTTCTTCCTGCTCTTCTCCCTGAAAAAAAGCAATGGATTCGGCGTGGTTACGCACATGGGTTAAAGCATAATTATAATCAGCTTTGTTATTAAGTTCAGATTGATTAATTTTGTTTAATTCTTGAGTTAGATAAATTGCTATTAAATTTCCTGCGAGCGTATAAATTATTAGATAAACCGCAATTTGCCGAGAAATTGTCCAAAGAATAATCGCAAAAGTAATCATTTGTAACCCTTTTTCCACGAAGGTAATTAACAACCTTAGGGTCATGGTCGTAATTGGTTCAATTTCTTGAGATAATCTTTGATCGGGATTTTTTAAGTTCGAGGTAAAATCAATGTTATAATAAGCGCGATAATTGAGATATTTTTTGACGGTTTGTTTCGTTAACCACTTATACCAATCTAATGCCACTTTGCGACGAATAAATTGAGAAAAAGCAAATAATCCCGTTGTTCCTATAATCAACAAACTGGATAACCACAGCGTATTTAGATATTTAGAAAGATCTCTATCTTCAATAATAATATCGAGTACATAACGATTCCAGTAGCTACTAAAAGCTTCTACCCCCACCGTTGCCAAGATACTTAAAAGAATCAAAGCTGACATTCCCCAAGAAATGATCACATCTCCAAAGGCACGTCCATTTAACTCCGTTGGATACCAATAGGGTTGAGCCACAATTTTTAGGCTTTCCCAAAATTGACCAAATAGTGAAAAGGGATTCTTGGCGGACTGGTCGGACACAACAGGGTTTTCCGTTGCTTGTTTAGTAGTATATTGGGGCATCTAGATCCAATTGGCAGTTCTTTTACTGTTCTCTTGACAACTCGCTATCATATTTTAGCGGCAGAATTACCTCTTATTGTCTTTTGGTAACATTTTTATCTCGAAGACGAAAGTGACCGATGATCCGGTCGTTGATGCTCTCAAAATCACCTTAAGTCATCTGCCGAAATGCTCAGGAGCGGATGGACAATCCGCAGTCTTGTGAATATTCGATTCTGACCACTAAACCGGAATTAGTCGCCACTTACCCAGTCCCAGTCTCTCAGAATACTGCCAACTATGGCGAGAAAGCTCTGAGATAACTAAGAACTACTTGACCCACTTTTGTTACTGTGGCACTTTAGATACTGTTTACTGTTTACTGATCACTGAAAAACCCCCATCTCTCAATCTCCGTCATCCTCAAAATGATTAGCTAACAGGAATTTTCGACTGGTATTCAACTCTTGCCAAAGCTGGTTAATTTTCTCGTAAGCTTCCGTGGAGGTAAGCTTTCCCCCAGTGTGTAAACCAGCGATAAAAGAGACTCTCAGGGCGAATTCCTGCAAGTTAGCGTTAAAAACTAAATTTTGTGGCGTGAATAAACCCCTGTAGCTGGTTTTAGGGTAGAGAAAGTTATCTTTAGAATTGAATTTTTCCATTGTGACCAACCCCCCAGTATAGGATATCTACATTATTATATATTTAACCTTTTGTTAACCCAAGCTTAACCTAAGAATTTAAACCTGTCTCTAGATTCTTAAGAGAGTAGCTGCTCAACTTGATTAGCCGCCGCTATCCCGGAAGTTAAGGCCGTTTCTAGGGAAGAATTTCTCGATAAATCTCCTCCTTGACACCAATCACCACAGGCAACTAGAGGTAAAGGACTATTAACACTTAAACAGGGTACGGCTAAACCCTGACGGACTAAAGCATAACGCCAACGGTGCAGCTGAGACCAATCCGGGAGAGGCAAAGAAGCGCGAGCGAGTAAATCTAGCTTAACTGCTTCTAAATCCTCGCTATCGAGATATTTAACCGCAAAATCGGCAGTACTATGCACAACAAAGACATAATCAGGGGATGATTGCCGTTTACTGCTATCAAGTCCTAACCAAGCGATGGCGGTAGAGGGAGCAACTGCGGGTAAAGAAGCGCCATAACCCGCCATTACCGTTAAACAGGGATCGTAAACGATTGATCGCAATTCTGGCATAGTAGTTATGAGAGAGTTTTCTAATAATAACGCCGCTTGCGGGGCGGGAATAGCCAGGACAATCACCGAAAACTCCCCCCGAATTTGACCGTTATTGTTTAAAAACCATTTTTCTTGATGATTTTCCAGACGAGTAACCAGAAAATCTCGTTCAATTTCTAAACCTTGAGCTAAAAATTTCGCCACGCTGTTGATGCCAGAAGGAGCAACATAGCTAGAATCAAACCAAGAAGTAACTATATTCTCTCTCAGCAGATTATCAATTAAAGCCGCCGTTTTTTCGCCCTGAATAGTCAAAAAAGGCAAGCCATGATCTACGGCAATCACTTGATTAGCTCGATTAACCCGTCGCGTGGCTAAACGACCACCAATGCCTCTAGACTTATCAAATAGCTTAACAGTATAACCTCGATCGCACAACTGACGAGCGCAGGTTAACCCGGCTAAACCCGCACCAATGATCCCAACCTTAATCGAAAAATTTGTCACTAGCCTTCCTAATCCTGTGAACCCTTGAGTTAATATTAGTAGTAATCAGCACTAGCGAAACTAAGTTGATTATTGGGGCTGAGGAGGACAAACCACATTGGACGAACTACGCACAGCTTTGGAGTTAGCCACCGAGGAGGAACTACAGCAAATCACTAACATCCTCTTTTGCCGTCGTTTTAACCCTCTCGATTATCTACGAGCGCCGGACGCAATCGCCGTTCAAAGTCAAGATTGGGATAGTTGGTTAGATAGCGTCGAGGATCGTTTTCGTTATTTAGCTGCCGATGGTGTGACAGTATTAAAAGGTCAAACCGAAAAAGTTAGTTATCGTCAAATTCTCGTCCGTGTCTGTCATTTCCTCAAGGTTCCCTACTCCCAAAAAATGCCGACAACGGAAATTGAAGCGGAAATCTATCTTCACCTCGTTAACAAAGCTTGGAAACGTCTCCCCCCATCGGAACAAAAATCCCTCTCGATTCAAATTCAAAAGGCGCTCGCGGATTCCCACACTCCCCAACCCTTACCCGTTCACCTACAACACAATCCCCTCGATATAGTCCTCAAAGGCGGCAGCGTCATCGCCGTTAATTCTATCCTGAAACCGATTCTGCTTAAACATATCGCCGGGCAGTTCGCTCTCCATTTTGCCCGCTATCAAGGGGCAAAAACTGCCCTAGTCCAGGGTGGGGCAATTGTTAATCAAATCGCCCTACAAACGGCTAAACAGGGCATGACTAGGGCGGCGGCCCGGTACGGAGCGGTCAGAACCGTGTTAAGTTTGGTGGGACCGGCTTTATGGGGTTGGTTTATTGCTGACCTCGGTTGGAAAGCGATCGCCACCGATTACGGCCGGATTATCCCGACTATTTTTGCCCTTGCCCAAATTCGTCTGACTCGTGAGGATTGTTGGCAACCTGCCTAGCATGAAAAAGATTTTTTGTCAAGGGTGGGAGTGGAATTTAATACTTTTTTCAGTTTTTATCGCCCTGATCCTGCCGGAGTTAGCGGGTATCGGCATTATTATCGTCTTAATTAGGGTTTTTACTGGCAATTTTCGGGCAATTATCCAGTCACGTCTCAATCAAGGTCTCGGTATCGTCACTCTTTGGTTGATGATTAGTGCCAGTCTTTCCCCAACTCCGGGGGATGCTTGGATTGGTTTAGGAAATTTCCTGCCCTTTTTCTTCTTTTTTAGCAATATTCGGCAATTAATTAAAAAACCCTCTCAATTGCGTCAACTAGCTTGGGTGATGGTTATCCCCTCAGTTTGGGTAGTGGTGATGGGATGGGGACAGATTTTTCTCGGTTGGCAAAAACCGGAAGCATTAAAAGGGATTTTTACCTGGCCCTACGGGGTGGGGGGTGAACCTTTGGGGCGAATGTCTTCGGTTTTTATGTATGCTAATCTTTTGGGGGCTTATTTACTGATAACTCTGATTTTAGCCCTCGGTTTATTAATTCTAACTTGGCGGCAGTGGCACAGACAAAGAAATCGGAATTTAAATCTCAAAATCGGGTTTTTAACTTTAACCATATTTATCGATAGTGTAGGGCTATTTTTAAGCAATTCTCGCAATGCTTGGGCCTTAGCCTTTTTAGGTTGCCTAATTTTCGCCCTTTATCTGGGTTGGAATGCCTTAGTCGCCGGTTTTGTCCTCTTGGGAGGGGTGATTTCTCTTGCTTCTTGGGGACCCAATCCTTTCAGGGATAGTTTCCGTTTCTTGGTTCCTAGGGCGATTTGGGCGCGATTATCCGATGAAATGTTCCCCAATCGTCCTCTAGCTACGCTCAGAGCAACTCAATGGCGTTTTACTCTAGAAATGACCCAAGAAAGACCCCTATTCGGTTGGGGATTACGCAGTTTTACACCTCTCTACGAAAACAGTCAGGGATTATGGTTAGGTCATCCCCATAATTTATATTTGATGTTAATGGCAGAAACGGGAATTATCGGCTTAATTTTATTGTCTGTTTGGGTGGGTTGGATTTATGCCCAAGGGTTGCGTTTATTTATCTTTTTACGGCAACAAAAAGCTGGGGGTGAGTTAATTATCTTTACCTATCTGGTAGCCTTTGGTGCTTGCGTTTTATTTAATCTCGTCGATGTAACCCTCTCCGATGTCAAGATTAATACTATTGTTTGGTTTCTCTTGGCTGCTATTGCCGGGGTGAGTCAAAGGTTAAATTATGAATTATGAATTGGGGAAGTGGGGTGTAGGGTGTGGGGTGTGGGGTGTGGGAATTGGGGAAGTGGGGAAGTGGGGAAGTGGGGAAGTGGGGAAGTGGGGTGTGGGGTGTGGGGTGTGGGGAGAATAAATAAAATAATCTCCTGAATAAGGGTGCATCCCACACTTGCAGAAATACCAACAATCAGCAATTATCAGTGACTCTTAAATTAGTACAAAAATATGAACAATCGCGTGTAAGCATCCCACAGTTAACCTAATGCGCGGGGGGTTTGGGGGCGGCACTTCGACAGGCTCAGTGGCCGCGCCACGCCCCCAACGGGGGGTTTGGGGGGTAGAACCCCCCAAAAGCTTGGATTGAGTGATAAAACCGAAAGTAATGCCCAATTTTAGGAGAAAGTTTCCCCTTAAAAATCCCAAATTAGTAGATTTACCAAAATGAGATGCACCCCCTGAATACTGATAACTGAATACTGGCTCCCCAAAACGAAAACTTCGCACCTCACCCTTAAGATAACTGCTATAAATAGACTTTTAATAACCAAAGAAAGAAAGGAATAGTCAGAAAACTGGCAAGGGTAGTGACCACAACTGTGCGGGCCATTAAAGCGGCTGAACCACCGAATTCTGTGACTAAAATGACGGTATTAACGGCGGTGGGCATGGCACTTTGTAGGATGAGAATTTTTAGATCCATACCGGTTAATCCTAAACTACTGCCGATCGCAAATGCCAAAAGAGGAGCGACTAAAAGACGCAAACAGGACCCTAATAATTCTAATTTACCGATCGCTAATTTTTGCTGAGATAATTGAATACCTAGGATAATTAAAGCCAAGGGAATTGCCGCTTGTCCCAGATAGCTAATACTTTTATCTAATTGCAGGGGAAGATGAAAAGGGAAAGTTTGAAAGCCAATGCCGATAAAAATTGACCAGATTAAGGGCAAGCGAAAAACTAAGCGAAATCCTGAAAGAAAGCTTTTTCCTCGCAAATAAGCGGGACTAATACCAAATAACAGAATACTAGAGCCAATCATATAGATTATCGCTCTTTCCAGTCCAGCCGCACCCAGGGCGAAACTAGCCACCGGTAAACCCATATTACCGTTATTGGGCATCACGGCGGCAGCCATGAGGCTTTTGCGGGTATCGGCATCGAGACTGAGACAAGAGGCGATAATTTCGACGACAATCACCATTACCAGTGAAATAAGGGCAAAGCCTAGGAGAATTAAACCGATATTGCTGCCGGATAAAGTGGTGTGATAGAGTCCATCAATCACCAAAGCGGGGGCAAGAATATACACCGTGATTTGGGAAAGGGAATGCACTTCCACAGTGAGAATTTTTCCTGCTATCACACCGATGAGGATGATAAAACCCACTGGAACAATAGCGGAGAGGATGACAAGCATTAATCAAGTAAAAAGTAAATAGTAAACAGAAAAAAACTGATCTAATTTTTTAACAGATTTCTGTTATCACCCCAGTCACTCGATCGATTTTTTCGTTAGCAAATCAACTTTCCGTCCCAATAAATTCTCTAATTCCCGTTTCATCCTCGAAAACTCCAGAAGTCCCCAAGAAACACTATCTTGAAAACTGACCAGTATATCAATATCGCTATCTGGACGAAAATCTTCCCGCAAAACCGATCCGAATAAACACATTTCAGATATCTGCCATTTCTGACAAAATTCGCTGATTATTTGCTGGGGTAGTTCTATTTTCAATTTTTTCACCTCCCTGTCACCGGTAATCAGTGATCGGTTTTCAGATTTAAGGAGAATTATCGCTAACGACACGAAAACCGATATCATAGAGTCCAGCAGTAGCCAGAAATTTGACCCGGTAGGCCGAGCGACATTTGTTGGGACCGTCATTCCAGGAACCCCCGCGTAAAACTCGTCTGTCCCTATCTTCTATTGTGGCTGCTTCGTAGTTATCGCGCCAGTAATCTGCACACCATTCTCTGACATTTCCGTGCAAATCGTAGAGTCCGAAAGGGTTAGCGACGGCAAACATTCCCACTGGTGTGGTTTCCCTGCGATCGCATCCTAGGCGACCTTCCCCATAACGACCAGAACTGCACACTTTGCCGCCATAATCCCAGTCCACCCCGGAATAGTTGGCTAAATCAGTGGAAATTGTCGGGCCAAAGTGGAAGGGGGTTGATGTACCCCCCCGACAAGCGTATTCCCATTCTTTTTCTGCGGGTAAACGATAATTGAGTCCGGTGAGACGGGATAGGCGATCGCAAAATTCCACCGCTTCCCACCAGTTAATTTGTTCTACGGGGCGATCATAACCTTCAAAATGGGCCGGATAGGGATTAAGTTCAATATTTACCGGTTCTAATTTTGCCACCTCGCGCCATTGTCGTTGGGTAATTGGGTAGCGACTCAGGCAAAAAGCCTGAATATTAACCAGAGATTGGGGACTTTGACTCAATTTCCAGCCTAACTCGCTTTTGGGCGCACCGATGAGGTATTGACCGCTAGGGATAGAAATCATTTCTAAAAAGGTTTTTTTGCTTAAAAAATATTTATAACCTCGATTAGTGACTTTTTCCCGTTTAATTTCCTCACCTTTGCCATTAACAGTGACCACTTCATCGGTAAAATCTAACCATTCTCCCATTCTGCACCCCTCTATCGGTTATCGGTTGATCGGGTTAAGCTGCGGGCCTAGAAAAATCCCAAAACCTACCAGTTTAAGAATAACAAGACTTCGATCGCTTATCCCCCGATGAGTTTTAATTTTAATTAATTTTTTGCTTTGACAGCAAATCGGTTTTTAACAGATGGATTGTTTCCCCTCACTTCTCACCTTCCCACTCCCCATATTAATCGCTGGAGTAATTAACAACTTCTGGGACAATCTCTAATTCTTGTTCACCAATTACAGGTAAATGATTTTTCTGTAAACCCATAGCAGTTAAACAAGTATTGAGAGAATTTATCGCTTGGTTATAATCCTCAATTTTTTGGTGAATTTCTTCCTGTTTGCGGGCATTATTAGCAATTTTTTCCGCCGCTTCCTGTTCTAAAGTTTGTTCTAGATAAGAACGAGCTTGATTGAACTGTTGTAGAATAGTATCCGCTTGTTTTTTTGCCATTGGTATCAATTGATTTTTCAGAGTATTATTAACAGTTTGGCGGAAGTTTTTATGAATTGTTGCTGATACTTTTGGCTCAAAATCTAACTTAAGTAATTGACGGATAGCAGGTTCGGCAGCAAGAATACTTTCACAGTCATAACCTTGAGCAGTTTGTTGCACAGTTTCCCGAAATTGAAAGATCGAAAAAGTGCCTTCGTTGTAAAAATTGTGATTTTCTCTTACATAGCGATCGCACTCTGTTCTCGCCTGGGAAACTAAGGCATGAATTAACTGCCATTCTAGCTGTTTTAGCTGACTTTCTAGGTGGCCATCATTGCCTAATAAACGATAGATTTGCCGATAATAATCACCTTGTCTTACCGCATCTAAAAGACGCTGACAAAAGCGACTAATTAAACTGGTTGACTCCTCAATTAACACATCTTCTAGCTGGTTAGACAGATAATAAAAAGCTTCTACCAATACTGCTAATAAAGGTGCTGTAGCATTGCGAGGATGAGTTAAAGTCGCTTGCGAGTAAGCATTTTTAACAGAAAAAGTATTTAATAACTCATCCAATCTTGATACCATTCTCGCTTTCAGTTTCTTAAAGTCTTCCTCAAAGTTTTCATCGCTATTAACCACGATAGCATTGACATAACCATCGATATGTTTAGTTAATTTCTCTCCCACTTCCTTTAACTCTTGATTGAGGTGATTTAACTCCAGAGCTTTCATCGCCTCAATTTCTCGTGGTTGACTCTCTAAATCACTATAAATCCCTTGATAATGATTTTTGAGAGTAATGCAGAGAGATTGTAAATCATCGGCTAAATTAGCAAACAATTGCGGACGCTTTTCCTCCGTGAGATAACGAGTAATTGCCGTGCGAAATTCTTCGATACCGCTATCAGCAATTAACTGCTCTAGTAAAGGAGTTCCCCACTCACTTAAAACTCGGAAGTAATTTTTATTAGGAGTTTCATAACCGTGGATGGAAACTTTAAAGGGAGTTGCCAGTAATTTACCGGAGTTGGCACAATAGTTATTAAACTCGCTGACAAATTGCGGTGTTTCTTCTTCTCCTCCTAAATTTTTAACACTTTCGGTAAAGATAGAATCTAAACCATAACGCTGATTAATATTGGTTTGATTTTTCACCTGATACCCATAAAACCCTAAAAGTCCGCTGGTTTTGTAAATGCGGGAAGTATCACGAAATTGCGTTTGAATTAGGTTCTCTAAACGCTGTTTTAGTTGGGCTGAGTACCAGGTTTCATCAATGCGGTTAAAAATATAAAAAACTCGATCACGAATACCAGCATTAGAGCGAACTTTTTCGAGTAATTCCGTTTCTTCTGTGGCTAATTCTCCCGCAGAAGCAGCCTTTAAAACACAAACCACTGCTGAAGTATCAGGATGCTCTATTTTACGATAGGCTAATTCGGCATCTTTTTTGACTGGGGCATCAATACCGGGCAAATCTACCAAAACGTTACCATCTTTAAGGAGAGGATGATGACAGTAATATTCTAGACGTTTTAAGACCGCGCTATTGCTACCACGACGGGCAAAACTTGCCGCTTCTGCTAAATTAGAAAAGTGAAATTGTTCCATGGAATAGGTGGCATTATGCAGGGTATGGATCCGCTCACGATTTTGAGTAAATCCTTCAATTAATAATTTTAAACCCTGAGCTTGTTTAGCTCGCTCGGATTTGCCTTCTCCCCCTTCCTGTTCGATAATTTTTTGACAGTATTGGTTTAACTGACTACAGTATTCGGGGGAATTAATGTTACTGGGATTAGTTAATTGCAGATTTTGACAGACGCTATCGACTAAAGTACGAATTTCTACTTCGCTGAGAAAGGTTAAAACCACTCTTTCCTCATCAGCTTCTGCGTACTCAATATAACATTCTGTACCCGTTGCGTGTCCTTCGGCACTATACAGCAATTCTCGCTCTAAAAGTGCATTGATTAACATTGATTTCCCGGCACTAAAAGCACCGGCGAAAACGATTTCAAATTTGGGAGAAATGGCTTTTTGTAGGGCAATTTCTATCTTGCTGGTATCCTGTTGATTGCGGAGAGACGATTCGCCTTTCAATAGTTCAATTATACTGTTAACATTACCAGCCAGATTACTGCATTGGGGTAAAAGTTCAGTCATGGTAAAACCCAGATCTAGAAGAACAGTGCTATTATTCCCCACATGATAACAAAATTCCCTAACTAGATGTCACATCTTTGCTCAGTAATTTAAGCAATCAAGGACAAGGCCCTAGTCTTGAATCTAGAATCATGATTGATTATAATCAATTTAGTACATACCGATTTCCGAGAACCTGCTTAGGTAAAAATTACCTCCTCACTCCTGAATCCTAGGGGAATGATAATTATGTGGGCAAAAATGGCAATAGATAAATGGAGATTAAAAAAAATTCGGACTATGGGACAGTTAGGATTTTTGTTAGGGACAGTTTTTCTTTTGGGTGGCTGTCATTCTTTGAATGCTATCCAAAATCGTCCGCAACCCTTGCCCCAAGATCAATATATTCAAGTCTATTTTAATTATAATCAGGCCCAGGGGTCAAATTATACCGATCCCTATCGCCAAATTAATCGCCCGGGGGATAATTTAGAACAGGTTATTATTGATAATATCAACTCGGCCAAAAGTTCGATCGATCTAGCTGTGCAAGAGTTACGTTTACCCGCCATCGCTCAAGCTTTAGTTGCTCGTCAGCAGCAGGGAATTAAAGTTAGGGTTATCCTCGAAAATATTTACAATAAACCTATTCATACTTTAGCCAAAAACCAAGAACAATCAAGCGAACGAGAACAGGAACGTTATCAAAACCTTGTTGATTTAGTTGATATAAATCGAGATGGTAAATTAAGTACAGAGGAAATCGCCCAAAGAGATGCAATTACTATCCTCAAAAAAGCGGGTATTCCCGTAATTGATGATAGGGCAGATCGCTCAAAAGGTAGCGGTTTAATGCACCATAAATTCATGGTTATTGATAATCACACTACTTTAATCAGTTCAGCTAACTATACCTTAAGTGATATTCATGGAGACTTTTCTAATCCCAAAACTGTTGGGAATGCCAATCACCTATTAGTCATTACTAATCCCCCACTAGCTAGAGTTTTTCAAAAAGAATTTAATCTGATGTGGGGAAGGAAAGATCAACCTAGATTTGGCTTAGATAAACCCCACAGAAAACCGCAAACAATTACTATCGATAATAGTAGTCTAACGGTCAAATTTTCCCCCGATTCTACCGCTTATCCCTGGGCAATTACTAGCAATGGTCTGATCGGTGAAACTTTAAATAAAGCTGAAAAATCCGTGGATTTAGCCCTGTTTGTCTTTACGGAACAGCCTCTAGCTAATATTCTCGCCAGACGACATCAAAAAGGGATAGAAATTAAAGCTTTAATTGATCCTAGTTTTGCCTTCCGATACTATAGCGAAGGATTAGATTTATTAGGAGTTGCTCTCAGTAATAAATGTCGTTATGAACCAGATAATCAGCCTTGGCAAAACCCAATTAATACCGTAGGAGTTCCCGATCTAGCCCGGGGAGATAAGTTACACCATAAATTCGGTTTAATCGATGATAAAATTGTGATCACTGGTTCTCATAATTGGTCAGCAGCTGCTAACCACCAAAACGATGAAGCTTTAGTTATTATCAATAATCCCACCGTTGCCGCTCATTTCGATCGAGAATTTCAATATCTTTACCGTACCGCTAAATTAGGACTGCCGGAAACTATTAAAAATCGGATCGAACGGGATAGGAAAAACTGCCCCCAATCTGTAACAATTAAAAGCGATCGCTTAATTAATTTAAACACCGCCACCAAAGAAGAATTAGATAGTTTACCCGGTATCAGTGGCAAATTAGCCGAAAAAATTATCGCAGCCCGGCAACAAAAACCCTTTACTTCCCTAGAAGATTTGGATCGAGTATCGGGAATCGGTAAGAGAAAAATTAACAAGCTGCAAGGCAAAGTTAGCTGGTGATGATTGCCTCGTCTGTATTTTTTGCCACAGACAAAAACTAGCAATTTTCCCTTGTTACAGCAAGCTAAGTAGGTAGGTGTTAAAAATCGTTAGATACCCCCCTTATTAAGGGGGATCCCCCCGCCTATCGGCACCCCCCTTATCAAGGGGGGCAGGGGGGATCGAGCCCAAAATCTATCTTCTATTTAATTAGAACCACTTATTTACCACAGTCCAAAAGAGTTATTTTAACGGTTCGGGAATACTATCGGAAGGAGCTTCAAACTGTCCGGTAATAACGTATTCTAGACGCAATTTCAGCCAAGTAATAAACTGTTGGTTGAGAGAAACAATTGCCGCTGCTGGTTGGGGAGTTTTCTTTTTGATATCGGCAAAAGCGGGGGTATCTAAAAAAGCTGGATTGGCAATTAACCAAAAATCAATTTCTTGACCTTTTTCTTGATAATTCCTGATTCTTTCCTTCAAAACTTCCTTTTCGATCGCTTCTTCTTCTAAAAACTTTTGACTGGCTACCAAATAATAATAAGTTGTCATCATCTTTCCTTTAATTTTTTAGTGTAATTGTTCCTGAGTCGGGAGATTAGCTGATAGCTGATAGCCTTTACAATTGCCCACGCATAGCCAATTTCATTTCCCTAACAGCCCGTTCCAACCCGACTAAAACCGCACGACTGATAATTGTGTGACCAATGTTCAATTCTTCCATATTGGGCAAACAGGCGACATCATAAACATTCCAATAGGTCAAACCGTGGCCGGCATTCACCCGCAAACCGAGAGAGGAAGCGTATTCACAACCTTCTTTAAGAATTGTTAACTCCGCTTGACGATCGCTCTCCTGTTGTGCGTCGGCGTATTGACCGGTGTGGAGTTCGATAAATTTCGCCCCCGTGTTAGCGGCCGCTTGAATTTGGGCAAAATCGGCATCAATAAACCAACTAACGGGGATATTAGCCGCTTGTAGGCGCTCTACAACCCGACAAAAACGGTCAAAATTGCCCAGCATATCGATCCCCCCTTCCGTGGTCACTTCCTCGCGCTTTTCGGGGACAAGGGTGACATAATCGGGTTTAAGATCGAGAGCAATGGCGATCATTTCCTCCGTCGGGGCCATTTCCAGATTCAGATGAGTCCGCACCGTTTGCCGGAGAATCCGCACATCGCGATCTTGGATATGACGACGATCCTCGCGCAAGTGGACGGTAATGCCATCAGCACCGCCGATTTCAGCCAAAACTGCCGCCGCCACGGGATCCGGTTCCACGGTTCGACGCGCTTGGCGAATTGTGGCCACATGGTCGATATTGACACCCAAAGTCAGCAAAGTTGAACCTCCTTGTTTGTTAGTCCAACTTTCCATCTTACCATTGCGGTCAAAAGCGATTACATACTGGAGATATTTAAACCCATGGTCAGTTCTTCCATTTTGCTGCGCATGGTTTCCGTGGAGGCATCATAGGCGGCTTTCATGGCTTCTAGAATAGACCCAGCCACAATCTCCAGATCTTGGGAGAGGAGAGAAGGGTCGATTTCAATCCCCCGGGGTTCTTGGTTGCCACTGAGATAGACTGTCACCAAGCCATTTTCACTCTGGCCAGGAATTTCCATAGTTTCCAGTTCTTCTTGCAGAACTTTCGCCCCTTGTTGCACCTGTTGCGCTTTTTGGAAAGCGTCTTGTAGTTCTTTAATCTTACCGAGACCGAATCCGAATCCTTGTCCTTGTGCCATGATGTTTTTTTTTGTTTAAGGGGTCACTCAAGGTTTTTATTGTACTGCTTAAGGTGAACTGGGGTCAACTTGTGGCCATTGGAGGACGATAAAACCTCTGCAATCGGGGGGCAACTATCGGCTTTTGCCTCTGATAGAATCAAGGCAAGGGAAGGAGTCGAGAAATGGGGAAAAGTCTTTTTCTACCCTTTATCCTGGGCCGCCGGGCAACCGCCCCAAGCCATAATAGAATTGTTGCTTTGACGAGGAGAATAGCAATTTTGAACGCCAAAAAAACGGGAATTTTCTTGACAATTGCCCTAAGTTGTGCTTTAGCAGGGAAAGCGGCGATCGCTAATACTTCCCCTTTGGAGGGGACTCGATGGAAACTAAGGGGGTGGACAGCCGGAAGTTTGGTGAAAGAAACGGAAATTACTGCCGCTTTCCAGAAAAATATCCTCAGTGGTTCGGCCGGATGCAACCAGTATAATACTGGCTATCAAGTCAATAATGACACGCTTCAGATCAATCAAGCGATCGCTACTACGAAAAAAGCTTGTCCGGAACCGCAGATGAAACAGGAAAATCAATATCTTGCTGCCTTGCAAGGAGTGGAACAATTCCAAGTGACGGCTAAAGGCGATTTACAATTATTTTATCGTACTCCCGAAGGTTTAGGAATACTCACTTTTACCCCCGCACCAACCACCACGCGCACGGAAAGGACAATTTATATCAATTCTAGGAAACAACCCTGTACTCAAGGCCAAAGCAAAGACTGTTTACAGATGCGAGAAAAACCAGAGGAAAACTGGATATTGTTCCCTAATACTATCGAGGGATTTGATTATAAACCGGGGTTTTTATATCAAATTAAAGTTAGCATTGAAACCGTCTCTAATCCAGCTAATAATCAAAGTTCCGAAACATGGAAACTATTAGAAGTTATTAGCCAAACCCCAGAAAAAGAGACTCCGCGAGCTTGGTTCGATCGACCGTTAACTAATTGGAATAAAGCCAAGTCACCTATACCAAAATCTCCCGTTAAAACCGTGATCGATAACCAGTGTCGTGAACAGGTGCGTCCGGCAATTACTGCCAATGATCAAGCGCTTAATAAAGCAGGATGGTTACTGTACGGGGCCGTGCAAACCTATGGGAAAACTAGCGTTATTTCGGCCATGAGTGGAGTGGATGGAATGTGCCGACCGATGGGTTATCAAGACTTTGTTTTTGTCGATGGTAAATTCGCTGGTACTCTTTCCCCGCGACCGATGGATTCTCGCGCTGATGGGGCATCTCAGAGAATTGTTTTACAAAATAGCGATCGAATTATTGTGGTTTTTAATCGCTATAAAGATACGGATCCTCTCTGTTGTCCTTCCCAATTAAGTCGCGTTATTTATCAAATTGAAACGGTCAGCGGAGTGCCAGTGGTTGTTCCCAAAGAAGCGGAAACAGAAGCGGTGAGAAACTAATTCAGTTATCAGTTATCAGTTATCAGTTATCAGTGAGATAGGGAAAAAAAGACTGGCAGTTAATAGCTTCCTTTTTTATTATATCTCCCGCAAAAGTGTTTTTTTAATCGCAGACTTGCTCTTAAAGTCCTTAATTTAAGGATTTTTTCAGAAAAAGATCGCTTTTCTACTGCCAGGAAATAATCTATTTCTTTCTTCTTCTCCTGACTCGGATGATACTGGCTCGGAGACTCCTCACTTAACTAAAGATTTTTGATTTATGCAGCAGATTTAGTGATTAGGCACTGATACTAGATAAGTAGTTATAGAATTCTAATAACTCCTCATTAGTTAGGAGTAAACGGGACTTTTTGCCATAGGTAGAAATCAGGTATTCCCGACCTTTTTCTGTGGTCCAAGCTAATCGTTTCATCTCCACATCAATTTTAGTTTTAAGCACTGAATAATCGATTTCTTCGGGAATAACAACAACTGGTTCTGATGCTGGTGGTTCTTCTTCAGTTAAACTCGCTTCTTTTGGCAATTCTGTTAATAAGGAGTAATTATCGGTTTCCATTTCTAATAATAAAGGCTCTGGTTCTGGTAAAGGAATATCCTTAACTTGGGGTAATTCCGGTTCAATTTTAGCTGGGGGAATATCCTTAACTTGGGTTAATTCCGGTTCAATTTTAGCTTCAGGACGAGGTATTTCAGTGAATTTAGCCGTTTTGGTCGATTTTTTGGCACTAGCGACGGGTTTAGGTAAATCTTCCGGTAGAGAAATATTATTGGGGCTGACTTTTTCCACAAGCTGGAGATCGGGGGTGTTTTCAGCCTCTAAAAGCAGTAAAGCTCGTTCTCTGGCTCTATCTTCGGCGATTTCCACCGTATCTGCCGCAGCTAAACCTGTAACGACCGTTTTTCCCTCAATTTCGACGATCGCTTTCACAATATACTTGCCGTGATCGATTTGAACTAACTCGCTAATCAGGGCAACTTGGGGGTAACGTTGGCGTAACTTTTGCAACATGGTGACTTTTTCGAGTTCTTTTGTACTTATACTAGAATACTCTATCGTAATTATGGAAAAATGTAGCAAGTTCTTGCTAAGATTAAAGGTTAGATAAAATTTTCAGTCCTAGGATTAGCCTTGCCCACAGTAACAAGATTCTACTAGGCTGGAACTTCTGCCAGAAAGACTAGCGATCGCCGAAGAGTTTGTCAGTGTTCGCTATTGGCTTATCCTAAGGAAGGATTCGATAATTCTCAAGGTAGGTTCGGGTGTTCGATGCTTGCTCAGTTTACCTTCACTGTCACCACCAGCGATCGCAATTACCCCGATAGAGATAATCTCTGGAGTTAATGGTTTAAATCAATCTTCTCATTATATAAGTATTTAAACTTAATTGTCCACCATTCCGTCAGTGTCTTGTAAGTAAGGATTATTGTTAGATGGACTTCTCGATCGCCACACTCCTCTCTCATCTTAGTGATGACAAATTAGCTACGGGTAAACTTCTCGAAAAAAAACTAGGCTGCGAAGACGATCCCGAAAGCTGCGAAAAATTGCAAGTGATTCTCGATGCTTTAGAACGTCTGGGAATGGTTGTCAAAGAACGCGGGCGCTATCGTCGTGTGATCGAGGAAAATGTCGTAGAAGCAAAGCTGCGCTGTTCCAGTAAAGAATTTTGCTTTGCTATCCAAGATATCGAAGATGCTGACGACATCTACGTCTCAAAAAACCATCTAAGTAACGCTTGGAATGGCGATCGAGTTTTGGTCAAAATCATCCGCGAGGGAACCCGTCGTCGTTCCCCGGAGGGAGAGGTGAGATTAATTCTCGAACGGGCTAATCCTTCACTTCTAGCGCAAGTAAAACAGGAAAATGAGCAGTTTGTGGCGGTTCCCCTCGATGATCGCCTGAAATTTACCCTTAATCTCCTCGAAAATGGTCAAAACCTCCAAGAAAACATCGATCACCTCGTTCATGTTTCCGTCCTTCGTTATCCCCTAGGGGAAATGCCTCCCATCGGTAAAGTTACTCGGATTCTCGGTTCCACGGCCGAGTCCGCTGCCGATACAGATATCGTCTCCTGTAAACACGATCTACCCCATAATTTTACGCCTGAAGCCCTCGAAATTGCCGATAATTTGGCGGATTTCTTCGATAGTGGCGAAAAAGAACAACTGCGAGATTTAACCCAACTCTTCACCTTTACCATCGAAGATGACGCCCCCCTGGATTATCCCCCAATCATTGAAAATGCCTTTTCTTTAGAGAAAATCAACCAAAATAGCTGGCGAGTCGCCATTCATATCAGCGATGTCACCCGTTACATTGAACGGGGGGGATTATTGGATAAAGTTGCTAAAAAACGGGGAAATGCCGTCTATTTAGGCGAAAAAGTGTTGCCATTAGTCCCGGCTGCCGTCACCAGTCGTTGTTCCCTGTCACCGCAAGAACAGCGCCCCGCTATTTCTATCCTCGTCACCCTCGATGACAAGGGCGATCTATTGGAGTACGAAATCACCCGCAGCCTCATCCAAGTGGATCAACATTTTACCTATCAACAGGTGCGCGATCTGCTCAGTGAAGAAGATAGTGAAGCTGCCCCCACCGATACCGTTGAAACCCTGAAAGATTTATTTTTCAGCGTTTGCCCCACCCTAAAATCCCAACGTCTGCAGCGGGGTAGTTTTGATATTCAATTAGACAAAATCTCTCCCTACAAAGACGAGGGACGGGGGGGGACTGTTCTCGCTTCTAATAATTTACCGGCCCGCTCTTTACTGACAGAAGTGGCAATTTTAGCTGGCAAAGTTGTCGCCGAACATTTACAGGCCTTAAAATTGCCCTGTATCTACTGCGGACAATCGGAACCGGATTGGGATGAATTGGAGGATTTACTCAAATTAGCCAATAATTTAGGGGCAGAATTAAATTTAACTGCCGAGGAAGAGATTAAACCCAATGACTATCAAAATCTCACCCGCACTTTTTCCGCTTCCTCATCGGTGAAAGTCCTCAATTATCTCCTGCAAGAAACTCTCAAATTAGTTAGATATAGCAGCCATCCTCTACCCCATTTTGGTTTGGCCTATCCTAGCAATTATACCCACTGTCTCTCACCCCTACAAAGATATGCCGATCTTTGGGTACAACGGGTGTTAAAAATCCTATTAACCGAGGGGAAAGATCGCCGCAGCAAAATCGTCAAAGTTGGGGTTAATTTGGGCAGTAATAGCTGTCATGGGCAGATTAATTGGAATATTCTCCCAAGTCAAATTCAGGAGGAGTTAGAAGAAGAAAGCCACCTAATTGTTTCCCATCTCAATGATCGCTCAAAAATTGCTGAAGATGCGGAAAAAGACCTAGAAGGATTGAAAAAAGCCGAGAAAATGAAAGAAAGAATGGGTCAAGTTTTTCGCGGCTTAATTACCGGTGTACAATCCTATGGTTTCTTCGTGGAAATTTCCGATTTATTAGTGGAAGGATTGGTTCATGTTTCTTCTCTCAAGGATGACTGGTACGAATATCGCGCTCGTCATAGCTGTTTGGTAGGACGGAAAAATCGCGTTGCCTATCGTCTCGGTGATGAGGTAGAAGTGGAAGTAAAAGATGTAGACTATTATCGTCAGCAAATCGATCTAGTTACGGTTAGCGGTGGCAGTTCAGCAAGTTATGACGACTTAGAAGAAGATTAATTATGAATCAACCAACCACCGAAAAAATCGGGAAAACCCGCTTTATTCTGCCCTTTTTATGCGGTATTTTTCTCTTTTTAACCGGCTGTGTCCGTTACGATGTGGGCATTAATTTTCCCCACCAACACCACGGGGAAATTATTCAACATATCACCCTCGGACAACGCTTAACCAGTCTCAGTCAAACCGAAGCCACTAAATGGTTAAACAGTATCGAACAGAGGGCAAAATTACTTAAGGGGAAAACCGCTCATATTTCTGAACGAGAAATAATTGTCACTATTCCCTTTAGTAATAGTCAGGAATTAGAGGAAAAATTCAATCAATTTTTTGATCCTAGTTCTTCCTTTAAAATCAAAAATTCCCCTAATAACGACGATATCAAATTACTGCAACTAGATTCAAAACTGGCAGTGACAGAACAAGATTGGTTCTTTTTGAACCAGAAAAACTTAAAATTAACCGTTGATTTGCGGGCTTTAGGTGTGCTTTCCGAACAGGGAAATATTATCATTAGCCCCGGTTCCTTAGTCGATATCGACTTCGCTTTAAAGACTCCCTTCGCTGGTCAAAATATTGAAGATGACTCAGGATTAAATCCCCCGGTAGAAAAAGTTGATGATCAGTTAATTTGGCATTTAAAACCGGGAGAAATTAACACCATTGGGGCGGCTTTTTGGGTTCCTAACTATTTAGGTATCGGCACAATAGTTATTGTTTTAATAACAGTTTTTGCCTATTACTTGAAATATAAACGCTTGCCCGGTGTATCCCCATCGACTTAAATTGAGAGGGCAAGTAAGTAGTTAGGTGTTAAAAACTGTCAGACACCCCCCTTATCAAGGGGGGATTGGCACCCCCCTTATCAAGGGGGGATTGGCACCCCCCTTATCAAGGGGGGATTAAGGGGGGATCCATCTTCAATTTAATTATAACCAGCTACTTATTGACCAAAATTTAATGATCAATGAGGGGAAAATTAGCCAACTCTAAAACTGATCTAAAAATTGGCCAACAATAGGGAAAATCTTGGCTAGGATCAAATCATAGTCACAATTGAGACTAGACGGGTTTTCCTTTTTTACTTTATTACTGGCAATTACAGTTATGGTTAGCAATATTCCCTTTTCTATCCCCGAACATAGCCTCGATCGAGATTGTACCACCCTGTCCCGTCACGTCCTGCAACA
Source organism: Microcystis sp. (assembly GCF_048564745.1). Taxonomy (NCBI): domain Bacteria; kingdom Bacillati; phylum Cyanobacteriota; class Cyanophyceae; order Chroococcales; family Microcystaceae; genus Microcystis; species Microcystis sp. The sequence continues at coordinate 2,586 of NZ_JBLZRT010000130.1, read as the reverse complement.
ACTACAAAGTTTTTCCCCCGACGCGCAGGATTTAAGCGCAATTATGAGTCGGATTGCCCTAGCGGGAAAATTAATTGCCCGTCGTCTCAGTAAAGCGGGATTAATGGCGGATGTGCTAGGTTTTACTGGAGAAACCAACGTCCAAGGGGAATCGGTCAAGAAAATGGACGTTTTTGCCAATGAAGTATTTATCTCGGTTTTTAAGCAAAGTGGTTTAGTTTGCCGTCTTGCTTCCGAGGAAATGGATAAACCCTATTATATCCCAGAAAACTGTCCCATCGGTCGCTATACCCTACTCTACGACCCGATCGATGGTTCTTCCAATGTGGATATTAACCTAAATGTGGGTTCGATTTTTGCCATCCGTCAACAGGAAGGCAATGATTTAGACGGAGAGGCGCGGGATTTACTGCAAAATGGTCGTCAACAAATCGCCGCCGGTTATATTCTCTACGGACCTTCAACTATTTTAGTTTACTCGATCGGTCGCGGTGTTCATGCCTTTGTCCTTGACCCCAGTTTAGGGGAATTTATCCTCGCCCAAGAGAATATTATTATCCCCGATCACGGTCCGATTTATAGTACCAATGAGGGCAATTTTTGGCAGTGGGATGAGGCAATTCGCGACTATACCCGTTATGTCCACCGTCATGATGGTTACACGGCCCGTTACAGTGGGGCATTAGTGGGAGATATCCATCGAATTTTAATGCAGGGAGGCGTTTTTCTCTATCCGGGTACTGTTAAAAATCCCCAGGGAAAATTGCGGTTAATTTATGAAACTGCTCCCCTTGCTTTTTTAATTGAACAGGCAGGAGGTAAAGCTAGTGATGGGGTGACAAATCTTTTAGATATCGTTCCCGATAAATTACACTACCGCACACCTTTAGTGATCGGTAGTGTCGAAGATGTTAAATTGGTGGAGTCTTTTATCGCTGATCGACGTCATCGCGATCGAGTTTAACTTATAGTTTTATTTAGCGATTAGGAAGCCAGATATTTTCACTATTTCCTAACTGTTTTACGGTTTTATATCTAGTCTATCAGCAGTCAGCATATCCCTCACCACTCTCCCCGATATGGAAATTCAACGGGTCATCTTAAATAACATCGGGCTATTTGAAAAGCTGGAAATTTCCTTGGCGCCTACAGAGCAAAACCCAAGCAAAATTACCGTTTTTGTTGGTAATAACGGGGCTGGTAAAACTGCTATACTAAAAGCATTAGCAACTTCTCTTAGTTGGTTTACTGCTCGTTTACTTACAGAAAAAGGGAGTGGTAACCCTATTTCTGAAGATGCCATATTTAATACTGCTAATGCTGGCAGCATTGAAATCGAAGTCTGGGATTCCTCCAACTCATTAAACAATCCTGATCAAAGCGATATTGACCATTATTTCAGATGGATTCTTGCAAAAAGTAGAAAAGGACGTAAAGCCCAATATAATAGCAACCTTAATGACTGTACGCGCTTGGTCAATCGTTATCGTGATGCCCTCACCCATGATGACAAAACTAGCCTACCTCTAATTGCCTTTTATCCTGTCGAGCGTGTCGTACTCGATATTCCACTAAAAATTAGGACTAAGCATACCTTTTTGCAATTGGACGGTTATGATAACTCCTTAAGTCAGGGCGTTGACTTTCGTCGCTTTTTTGAATGGTTCCGAGAACGGGAAGATACCGAAAATGAATCAGGAATTCCTGAAGACGTTCTCAACCAACTAAGACCACTAGCTGAAACCAATCAAGACTTATGGCAATTGTTAAACGAACGCAATGCCTCAGCTAAAGATCGGCAATTAACAGCAGTTCGCACCGCCATTAGCCGATTTATGCCCCATCTGGATAACCTTAGAGTCCGTCGTAAACCTCGTCTCTACATGGCAGTGGACAAAAATGGTGAAACCCTCAACCTAGCTCAACTTTCACAAGGCGAAAAATCCCTAATGGCTCTTGTGGGTGATATTGCCCGCCGTCTAGCCATGCTGAACCCTGCCTTAGAAAATCCTTTAGCAGGTGATGGTATCGTTTTGATTGATGAAGTCGATTTGCATCTACATCCCTCTTGGCAACGTCGCCTCTGCGAGCGCCTGACCGAAACTTTCCCAAATTGTCAGTTTGTGCTGACAACCCATTCACCTCTAGTGATCAGTGATTGTAAAAATGTTTTGATCTACACTTTAGCTAATGGCGAATTGCGACAGTTACCATCTCAATATGGGCAAGATGCTAATACTGTCTTATTAGATGTCATGAATACCAGCATTCGTAATGAGAAAATTGATACTGAATTGAACGATCTGTTAGATGCCATACAAGATTCAAAGCTAACCGAGGCTCAACAATTGCTGGCAGAATTAAGTGAGGAACTACCTGCCAATCATCTCGAATTGGTCAAAGCAAAACTACTGCTCCGTAAACAAGAATTGCGTCATGGGAACCATTAGACCTCTTGCAAAAGTCTTAAGTCGATCCTTGTACAGCAACATTTTTGAAGATTATCAACTACTAATAAATAATTAACTGAAAGTCCCTCCCATTATTGTTTCTATCGTTTGTTTTCGGATTTATGCAAGAGGTCTA
>NZ_JBLZRT010000129.1:0-59563 GCF_048564745.1 Microcystis sp. | reverse complement strand
CGAAGGTTACATGATATCAGCCAGACTTGGAAACTATCTCATCAAATTAGTTCCCCCATAGAACCTCCTTGAGCCATCTTGCACACTTTTCTCTTTTTGTCAAATTTTATGTTAAGAAAGATGTGACTAATGGATAGCTTGATAAGGGGGGTTTGATCCTACCTTGAGTAACACCTAACTACTTAATAAACCATCACCGGGTAAATAGCTAGAGATAGAAATTATGAAGGAAAGCACCGTCCCCAGAATTAATCTCGCCCCTAAACTCAAACGCGATTTATCTTTATGGAATCCCTTTGATTATCTTTTGCTGTTGTACTGGGTGTTTTATTTTCCCCAAGCAGTGCGCTGGTATGTGGAAACGAGAGGCGGCGGCGATAAATTAACAGAACAGAAAACATGGCGCGATAAAATGCAATTTCTCCGCGACCATCGCGTACAATTGCGTCTAGGGATTCAGGGTCTTCTCTTAACTGTAATTACCCCTCTGATTATCTGTAGCATAGCGGCAAATTTAGGACTTTCTGTTGATTGGGTGCGCGTGGTGTACGGCGTGGTGTACGGCGTGGTGTTGGGCGTGGTGTTGGGCGTGGTGTCCGGCGTGGTGTTGGGCGTGGTGTCCGGCGTGGTGTCGGGCGTGGTGTGCGGCGTGGTGTCCGGCGTGGGGTGGGGCGTGGTGTTCGGCGTGGTGTTCGGCGGGGTGTCCGGCGTGGGGTTTATATTCGCCTTTTTCCGTCCTGATAATTGGCTAATCGGGCTTTTGGCTGGTCCCCAAGGGCGACTTTTTCCCCGTATTACCCTTCTACCGCTGCCGGGGTTAACCTCGACTCTACAACAATGGTTACAGCAAGACTGGGAAACGGCTATTAATAACCTCAATCAATACTTTCGGTACAGCTGCCAGTTTATTCCTGTCCTTGTCGCCGTTAACCGCGTTTTATCGCAATTCCCAGAGGCAGAAATTATCTATCGCATCTCCCGTCTGGCAGAAAATCCCTCCGATTGGCAATTGTTAAAATATGCGTCCGCGAAACCGTTTTCTCTTCCTCACAGCAAAATCCGTCTAGATACCCCTGCTCGTGCCGCCGCCGCCGGTTTTTGGTATCTTCACCAACAGGACACCGAAAAAGCCGAAAAAGCCTTTGCTGTGGTACGTTCCCTCGCCTACGGGGAAGAAATGTATAGCCTCGCCCAAACTTTACACCGATTTAGTCAGGCAGCAACTCTCCATAGTATCGCTTCCCTGGAGGTTGCCCCCATTGCCGCAGAACCTTCATTACGTCCGCAAACTTGGCAAGCTATCAGCAGTTTAAATCTAGTTATCACAGAAATGGCTTTAGTCCAGAGAAGTTACTCCCAACAGACCAGATCCCTCGCTCTTAATCGGATTATCGGGGAATTAAGGGATATAACCGACCAACAGGCGGCTACTTTACCCCAAGCAGAAAAAGAATTAATCCTTTCTATCGCCGAAAAATGGGCAGAAATTAGCACATCCATCGCGGGAACGGTGGGAACGGTAACTATTACCCAACCGATTCCTAATCCCTACATTATCGGTGATCCGGTGATCGGTAAACGCTTTGTTGGTCGTGGGGATATCCTGCGGGAACTTCAGTCAATGTGGTCCGGAGATAACCTATCCTCCGTAGTTCTCTATGGTCATCGTCGCATGGGTAAAACTTCGATTCTACGCAATCTGGAGGCATATCTTCCACCAAATGTGTCGGTTATCTACATTAATTTACAGCGCTTGGCCACAGTAACCAGCCTAGCCGAAGTTCTCCTGACTATGGCTGAGGAAATCGCCCAAACTTTGGCAATTGATGCCCCAGAAGAGGAAAAAATCTCCCAACATCCAGAAATGTATTTTAATCGTTATTTAGACCGTCTGATGCGCCAGATTCTGCCGGAAAAAGCTAAAACTGGTTTAATTATTGCCCTCGATGAGTTCGAGATAATTGAGGATTTAATCGAAGCGAATACCCTCCCCCGGAATTTCCTCGGCTATCTGCGTTCCCTTGTCCAGAGTAGTCCGCGTCTAGCTTTTGTTTTTGCCGGATTACATACCCTAGAGGAGATGACTGCCGATTATTTTCATCCTTTTTTTGGCAGTGTTTACCCGATTCCAGTTAGTTTCCTCTCTCCTGAGTCCACTCGCGTTATCCTCGCTAATCCCGTTGGGGAAGACGAGGATTTTCCCCTAGACTATACCCCATCCGCTTTGGACAAAATTTATCAACTTACCCACGGTCAACCCTATTTAGTACAACTGATCGGCTTTCATCTGGTACGTTTTTATAATAAACAGGTCTTTGAGTTGCAACGTCCCCAAGATATTCGTTTTCAGGTGGAAGATGTGGAAAAAGCCATCGATGCTGAGTTTTTCCAAAGGGGGAATTATTATTTTACGGGTGTCTGGAAACAGGCTAAACAAGATGCGGCCGGACAACAGGAAATTTTAATAGTTCTTTCTCCCCATCTGCAAGGATTAACCCGGGCAGATTTACTGTCCAGCACCGGATTAACTGCCACAACTCTCGACCGGGCCCTAAAAACCCTTGAAAATCATCATGTCATCGAATGCCAAGACTCCCATTATCGGATTGCTGTGGAATTATTCCGTCGTTGGGTATCGGAAACAATGGCCTAAGGGACTTGCGCTTTAATAATGTACCTTTTGGGCGAACGCAGTTCGCCCCTACATTAATGTACCTTTTGGGCGAACGCAGTTCGCCCCTACATTGTGGACAAAATCCGTTACTGTAGGGGCGCAAAGCTTGCGCCCTCCGATCGGTTGGGATATTATTCCCACGCAGGTCCCTAAATTCTTTTGTTATATTTTTGGCTAATATTTCAGCCCCAAATAGGGGGGTTACAGGGCAGCACGGATTCCCACTATAACAAAATATTAGAGCAAATCTGGAAATTTGTCAAGGCCTTGGCAATTTTCCGGTTAAAATTGTTTGTTGAGATGGGGTAAGGGACAAGACCCCCCAGGCCCCGACGAAAAACTTTAGTATAATCAAGAACACTGAGTATTTATTAGCTTTTCTGTCTAAGATTGATGTTAAAGGCTGTTCTGTTCGATTTTAATGGGGTGATCATCAATGATGAACCAATCCATCAAGAGTTAATCAATGAAATCTTGCTCGGGGAAAATTTACTGCCCCTAGGGTCGGAATTTGCGGAGTTATGTCTGGGAAGAAGCGATCGCGTCTGTTTGCGTAATGTTCTCACCCGTCGCGGTCGTCAAGTGACCGAGGAGTATCTGACTAAGTTAATTAACAAAAAAACCAGTTTATACCGAGAAAGATTAGGAAAATTAGAGAAACTTCCTATTTATGAAGAGATATACTCTTTTTTAAAACGGGTTAAGGCCAGGGATCTACAAATCGGTTTGGTGACGGGAGCAATACGCTCGGAAGTAGAATCGATCTTGCAACAGACGGGCCTTGGGGATTATTTTAGTGTCATTGTCACCGGGGATGAGATTAGCACCAGTAAACCTCAACCGGATGGTTATTTACTGGCCGTAGAAAGATTCAATCGTTGGAATTTTAATCTGCAATTGCAACCCTGGGAATGTCTGGTGATTGAAGATACTTTTGCCGGTTGCGAAGCGGCAAAAAGAGCGGGAATGCAGGTGGTGGGAATCGCTCATACCTACCCCTTCCATTTTATGCAGAGAGTGTCCAACTGGGCGATCGATAATTTCTCCCAACTAGACCTCGATCGCGTGGAAGAAACTTTTAGCCAAATCGGGGATAAAAAGGAGCGATCGGGATTTTTAGGCGATCTATGACCATCTAGAGGCGATTCACAAGCTGAAAATCCCTACTTGTAAAAATCGGCAATTCGTGTTATGCTAACGAAAGTGCTAAGAAAATGCGGGTGTAGTTTAGTGGTAAAACCCTAGCCTTCCAAGCTAATGATAGGGGTTCGATTCCCCTCACCCGCTTAAGTTGTTGTGCAGTAAACGTCTAAGGAATTATCGGTAATATCAACGGCGATTCTGACTTAGAGATCGCTATCTTCTAAATATCTCCGTAAATCTTTGGTACGCTGCTCGGTGACATTTGCCAAACAATTACTGTAAATCATGGGAGCTATAGAGCCTCCCTCATAGGCACTTCTTTCAAATTCGCAACTGCTGTCTCTAAACTTAATCCAAGCTTGTTGGGCAGCAATTAATTTTTGTTTGCGAGCAGCTGACAGTTTTGGCAGTAGTTGTTGATAAACTTGATTTAACTTGCGATCGGCGTTTTGATAAGCTATGCTGGCACAAATGTTCATTTGGCTTTGAGTCTGGGGATTGTTACAGTTAGGACGTTGAGCTAGTTGCAAGTTCGTCGATCCAGATGTGGGACTTGCAATGCCAGGGGTAGTCATCCCGACGGCAAATAAACTGGCTATGCTTAATACGGTTAGTAAAAACTTGTCCATGGCTACTTATTTTAATGACGGTAAGAATAAAATAACAGAAAGCGGAAAGATTCTTGAAAAAATGTGTATTTGGCGTGATATATAAAAAGTTTCCGTATAATCCATAGTTAGGTTGCCTGAGTTATTGGTGAGGACTGTGTCAAAGCTTATCGGTAAGGAAGGGCAATTCAAGGAAATTAGCTTGCATTTTGCACCTCCAACTCTGTTGCTCCACGGGTTAGAGCTACAAACGCATCTGCTCTAGCACACAGAAGACCAATATTTATGTCAGTTGAGAAATAACCATCTGCCCACGTTGGAAGTTGTAGAGTATTTCCGAGAACTAAGATTGAGTGAGGTCTTATTTGAGTTTGTAGTTGTCGTCTGTATCTATATTCTGATAGTTGTCCCACTCCTAAGCGAATACGAGGTTGAAAGTTTCTTGGGTTAATAGTTTTTACTTCAAAAATAGTCTCTAAGCCGTTCTTTTCTGCGAGTAAATCAACTGAATTTGGATCATCTGATACGTTATAAGAAAGCTCAGTTAGTCTAGCTGCAAGTCTTGCAACGAGTTCTTGATGCTGACGAGTTTTATCACGTAGCCGTGTTCGTCCTTGTAGGATATTTTCAACGTTAACGTTAGGATTTGACTCGGCAACTTCAGGAATGTTGGGTGAAAAAGGTCTGAGGTTGATTTCTGATACCTCAACAGCCACCATAGGACTATCAATTTCATCTAGCAATTCATGATCAGGATAGTTTTCTGAAAGATATTCTTGACTACGCAAATCGTCAGGTGTGACCCATTGAGATTCAATGCTTGGGCTACCGAAGAATCCGTACCACGATAGGGCATTTTCGCGTTCAATTGAACTTTGTGGTATCCAGAAAGTTGCTGGATCACTATGAAAGTCTAAAATAGCTTGAAGCTGGTCGATATCTGCTAAAACAGTAGGTGACAAGGAAATTCTATTTCCTTGTTTACTCGCAAAGTCGCTTTGTCCTAAAAATTGAAACCATTCCTGAATATCTCGTAACCTACGTTGATCAGCCTCAAATGTATCACCGCGCTCTCTCACCTGTAATAGTCTTGTATATGCCTCTTGCCAATCCCTATTGCGAATTGTAGGTACAAGAGCTAGAAGGCACTCACGATTGTCTAGAGTTGGGGAATAACCTTGTCGATATAGCTCAAGCAGAATTTGTAAAATTAGCACTCCTGGCTTAATCAAAATTCCTGAATCAACATCTAGTTCTGTTCGGTTTGGTGGAATTGTTATTCCTGCTTGTGATAACTCTCCTCTCACTGCTGGAGATAAGTCTGTTTTGTGTCCATTGGGATATTGGTAAGCAAGAACTTGAGTAGAGAAGAGTTCAGAGTAACCAATTGTGCCATCGATATACATGAGACCAATCGATGTTAATTGTGGTTGTCTAATATATCTAGTTGAGTAAATTAGACCCAAATCAGGAAGGATTTGTTGATAGTCACGCCATGTATCCACTTGCCCAGAATCGGCTCTGATATTCGCAGTGAATACTCCGCCACTAACCAAAGCTTGATTAACTAGAACCCGATAATTTGGATATTGTCTAAATCGATAAGCTGCCTCTAGAAGAGCAAACACCTCTCTTGAATTCACCCTTCCCATGTGATGATTAAAAGACCAAGAGTATCCTGGGTACGGAAGTGTCAAACTGCTATCTCCTCCTTGCTCAGAGTCTTTAATGTATCTTGAATAGATTTCCCAACAGCAAAAGCAAGAAGTGGAGGGACAGCATTACCAACCTGCCTATACTGTGCTGTTGATGTTCCTAGAAACTTATACCAATCTGGAAATGATTGAAGGCGTGCTGCCTCCCGAACTGTAATATGACGAGGAACATAGGGATGGATATGTGGTCTGCCACCACCTGCCTTGGAACCAACTAGCACTGTCCCTGAAGGCTTTTCGGGATCGATTCTATCTGTATGGTCTACTTTGTCTCTACTTCCAGGCGGAATTTTTTCGTATCGACTACGAACTCTGTCACCATGAATACGAATATCATGATTAGGCAAATTCTCAACCTGCTCTAAAGCTAACTTTGCAGGTATCCAGTCTGGAAGGTGCTGATTAAGCAAATCTAAGCTTGACGGATCACGATATCTAGGTGAAGGAAAATTAAATTCAACGGGTTGACAGAAGCCTACAACAAATACTCTCTTCCTAATTTGCGGTACTCCATAATCGGCGGCATTTAGGATATCTGTATAAATGTCATAACCTGTCTCAACTTGAAAGTGATAATAAAGCTTCTCCCAGTCCTCGCCGTTGTTAAGAGTCAGCAATCCTGGTACATTTTCAAAAACAAAAGCTTGCGGTTTTAGCTCATTTATAAGACGAATGTAGTCAAATACAAGTTGACCTCGATCATCTGCAAAAGAACCTCTTTTACCTAGTATGCTAAATGCTTGGCAGGGTGGTCCTCCTGCAATAAGGCTTATCTTTTCAGTTTTAATTATTTCTTTGATTTCATCTCCTTTCAGATCTCTCACATCTTTAGCTTCTGCTACGCAATCAGGAAAGTTATAAGAAACGGTATCACAGTAGTATTGAACTTCATCATTTGAGTATTTGAAATTGAACCCTGCAAGAGATAAACCTAAATCTAGCCCTCCACCTCCAGAAAAAAGGGAGACTGCAACAAGCTCGTTCCTCTTTTCTTTAGGCAATCTTAGGGAATTTAATGCAGTAAGATATGAGTTCATGCAGGTCTTAGTTAGTTAACCAAAGAGTCATTAGGTATTGGATTGTAGCTTAAAAGGCGACGTTTTGTACCAGAAGTGTTGAATCTCGATATAGAACTTTACAAACTTGGAGTCTTTGCGCAAATTTGAGCTTCCACTCATGAGAATAGAGTCAATAGCAGAGCAAATTTGCTATCATCAAAACCAATGCACACTTTGGTATCAAACACCCAAATCTTAAGATTCAACACTTGTGGTTTTGTACCACTTCGAGCAGAAAATATACCTTTTGTACCCCCTTAGAGTAGGTGTTGTAGGGTTTTAGGTTAGTGGCTGACGGTAACCTAACTTCACCTTTAGACAAACAGTGAAGCCAGAGAGTTGAGGGGCCATAAGCTGCTTCGGAAGATCCGCCTCAGTTAAGAACTTAGGCTCAGACCTGCCTCAGATGCAAACGGGAATCAGTCCCCCGTCAAGGGTGCAGGAGGCATAAGGTTCGCGGCGGACTGTATCGCCCCCTGAACGGTTACAATTTCTTCTTGACAGGCCCTGCCCTGATAGCTCTACTAGGGTTCTTTGGCCACTCCCCTACTCCTCTCTTTGACTGGCTTGTGCAGCTTCTCCCCTTGTCCCCTAGTCCGGCTTTACACCGTCTCTTTTTGACGGGAGGATGTGGTTTTCCTCATTAACGGGATACCGGTCCTCGCGATCGAGTGCAAAAACCCCAAGAAAGATGAAGCTATCGCTCTGGGTATCGACCAGATCCGTCGTTACCATACAGAAACTTGGGAATTATACTAAATCCGTTGAGCATAGGCTACATATCAGGACGGGCAAAAGGCAAGAAGCAATAGGCAAAAGGGGGAATCAATAATCAGTTTTTAATAACCAGATTTAGTATTATTCGTTCCCCAAATGATTTTCACCGCCACCGAAGTGATCGGTTTTTCCTCCCGGGTCATGTGGAACGTGATCCCAAGGAATCTTTTTCACTGGAAAGATGATCTGTTAATGTACGGCGGTAATGCCTGATTTTGTCCTATAGGTCTAATAAAGTTGTTAAGTATTGCCGTTATCGATCGAGATCGGGTTAGCTTGGAGATAGCAGTGAGCATTCAGCTTTAAACACTTAATAACTGCTAACCGAATCATTGATAAGGGGGTTTTTTCATGGCTTTTAGCCGTTCTAGCGGTATTTTGCTTCATCCCACCAGTCACCCCGGCCGTTACGGGATTGGAGAACTAGGTAGGGAAGCCTATCAATTTATCGATTTTTTGGCTCAAAGTGGTCAAAAACTCTGGCAAATTCTCCCTTTAGGCCCCACAGGGTACGGTAACTCTCCCTACATGAGTTTTAGTGCCATTGCCGGCAATCATCTCCTGATTAGTCTCGATATTCTTCGGGAAAAAAACCTGCTTAGTGAGGCAGATTTCGAGGATATTCCCGATTTTCCCCTCGATCAAGTGGATTTTGATAAATTAATCGCTTGGAAAATTCCCCTACTTAGAAAGGCGGCGAGCAATTTTGTCAAGGGTTCTGACACAATTCTTTACAAACAGTTTGCCGGCTTTTGTGCTGGCAATGCCGATTGGTTAGAGGATTACGCCCTATTTATGGCTTTATCCCACGCTTACCAGGGTAAAGCATGGATGGAATGGCCGACAGAAATTCGCGAACGTCATTGGGGTGCGTTGGAAACACCGAAACAGGAGTTACAAGAGGAGATTTTTCTGCACAAATTCCTGCAATTTGAGTTTTTTGAGCAGTGGTTAGCCCTAAAACGCTATGCTAACTCCCTCGGTATCGAGATTATCGGTGATATCCCCATTTATGTCTCCCATAATAGTGCCGATGTTTGGGCAAATCCGCAGGTTTTCCGACTGGATCCGCAAACCGGTAATCCCTTGGAAGTGGCGGGGGTTCCCCCGGATTATTTCTCAGAAACGGGGCAATTATGGGGAAATCCTCTTTATAACTGGGATTATCTCAAAAATACGGGCTTTGAATGGTGGGTACGTCGTTTAAAAGCGGTTCTTTCCCTAGTCGATATCATCCGTATCGATCATTTTCGCGGATTAGAAGCCTATTGGGCGGTGGCTTTCGGCCAGGAAAACGCTATTAATGGTCGTTGGCTCAAGGCCCCGGGTTATGATCTCTTTAATACTATTGGCGCTCGTTTAGGTAAATTGCCGATTATTGCCGAAGATTTGGGCGATATCGACCAAGCAGTCCTAGATTTTCGCGATCACTTTGCCTTCCCCGGGATGAAGATTCTCCACTTTGCTTTTGGGGGTGATGCGGGTAATCCCTATCTTCCTTTCAACGTCGAACGCAACTGTGTGATTTATACCGGCACTCACGATAATAATACCACTGTGGGCTGGTTTCAGGATAACGCTAATGACTACGAAAAAGCGCGACTTTATCAATATCTTGGCGCTCCCAGTGGTCAGGGAGTGGCTTGGGATCTGATTCGACTGGCCTATAGTTCCGTGGCTAATCAGGCGATCGTACCGTTACAGGATGTGTTAGGTTTAGGATCGGATGCGCGTATGAATACCCCCAGTGTCCCAGAAGGCAATTGGTCATGGCGCTATCGTCAGGAAGCTTTAACCGGAGAATATAGCGAGAGATTGCGAGATTTAGTCAATCTTTTTGGCAGAAATCGTTAAATCCCAATCCTTTTGTCGAGACGTTACCCCTAACGTCTCTTTTTGTCCGGTTAATGTGAGGGAGAATTTTTTAGCAATCTTTGCCGGATGCGATCGAGATTTTCTTGACTATTGACGGGTAAATGGGGTAGGGGTAATTCTAAATTGGGCCAATTACTCAAATCATGGCAGGGACAGGATAAACCCGATTGGCCCAGCACTTCAATTGGTACGGGTATAGTACAACGAGCGCAGGGGTGAAATTCCCATTGAGGGGAAAGTAAGTCTTGGATGGTTTGTTGAGTACCTTCTAGGTAACAATCGCCACTTTGAGGATCAAGCATTTTTTGCCAACAATCCTCAAACTCCGACGAATAGCGATCAGCATTGAAAATAGGCAGCGGAAATAGCATAGCTTGGTTTTTGGGACAAACAACTTTTTTTCCCAATTGAAACCAATGGGCGAGATATTGTTTAACGGCGGAGGTGTCTGACATATAGTTTGTGTGGAGGCTGCCCTGATTATTGCTCTTACCATCAATCCTAGCGTTAACTTCCGGTGTCGGACAGGTCTTAGGATGATTGATGATCGAGTTTAATAATTATTTTAGTAACTGAGCATCGGGAGCTAGATTAATCCCAATAAACTCACCATTAAAGCTTTTTGGGCGTGCATCCGATTCTCCGCTTGTTCCCAGACTTTTGATTGTACACCCTCGATCGCCCCGTCGGTAATTTCTTCACCCCGGTGAGCAGGCAAACAATGGAGAATAATCGCATCTTTGTCAGCGTGACTCATTAGCTGTTCGTTGACTTGGTAGGGCTGAAAAACGGGAATTCGGGCATCAGCGAGGCTTTCCTGTCCCATACTCGCCCAGACATCAGTATAGACCACCTGAGAGTCTTTTACGGCGGTAACGGGATCGTCGGTAATTAGGATTTTACTACCGGTTTTCTCGCCAATAGCCTGGGCGCTGGCGACAATTTCCCCATCCGGTTGATAGTTTGCGGGGGAGGCAACCCGCACATTTAACCCCATCAAAGCACCACCCAAGAGGAGAGAATTAGCGACATTATTACCATCCCCCACATAGGTGAGGTTAATTCCCCTTAAAGTCTGAAAAGTCTCTTGGATAGTCTGTAAATCGGCTAATATCTGGCAGGGATGTTCTAAATCCGTTAAAGCGTTGATAATCGGGATGCGCGAGTAATTGGCAAAAGCTTCTAAATCCTCTTGTTTAAAGGTGCGAACCGCGAGAATATCGAGATAGCGATCGAGTACCCGGGCTGTATCGGCTAAGGGTTCCCCTCGTCCCACTTGGGTTACACTGGGATTAAGATCGATCACCTGTCCCCCTAACTGGTACATGGCGACGGTAAAGGAAACCCGGGTCCGAGTGGAAGCTTTATAAAATAGCAATCCTAAGACTTTTTTGCAGCTAGGGTTAAGAGTGCCAGCTTTAAGCTGTGCCGATAGATTGAGTAGGGCGCTGATTTCTTCGCTACTCATGTCGGTTATTCTTAAAACATCTCGTCCTTTTAAAGTGGCTACCATTGGTTTTTCTCTCGATAAACAGGGGTCTTGATTGGGCTTTATGGCAGTTAGCGATTAGCAAAAATCTTGAGTAAAGACCTTATTATAATCCAGTTTTTTCGCTATTAGGCAATTTTTCCCGAAAATTTTCATTTTGGGGGATGTTAGTCCAGCTAACACCCCCAATTTTTCTGTTAAATTAGGTAGGTGTTAAACATTGTCAGATTCACCCCTTATCAAGGTAGATCCCCCCGCCTATCGGCACCCCCCTTATCAAGGTAGATCCCCCCGCCTATCGGCACCCCCCTTATCAAGGTAGATCCCCCCGCCTATCGGCACCCCCCTTATCAAGGGGGGCAGGGGGATCAAACCCAAAATCTAATTTCTACTTAACTAATTTTGCCCCACACTTAGAACAAAAATTAGACGAGGGCGGGTTTTTGTGTCCACAATTACCGCAGATAATTAAAGCTGGGTTAACCACTTCCGTCACCGAAGAAAGAGGAATTTCTCCACCGCTATCCAACTTATAGTTATGGATTAACTGCAAAATAATTGCATCTTCCCGTTTATATTCTGTATTATCTTTTCCTCCTGTCAACTCCTCGGAACGTTGTTGTAAATATTCAATGAAAGTCCGATACAAAGCTTGTTTTTTCTCGGGAGTGGCTGCAGCCTGTAACTTAGCCGTCACCTGACTTTGAATTTTTTCCTTATCTTCGCGACAAGCTTTTACTTCTAACACCTGTACCGCATCTTCCCAACTGGTGGCGATATCGACTTTTTTTAATCCCGTTGCGGTTTTAATTTCATAGCGAATTGTTTTCTCATTAGTGACTCGATTGACTTCTGGAAAAAGCACTTTTAAAGCTCGGGCAGTCACCACCAATTGATAAATACTCGGATCTTCGGGAAAAACATCCCAGAAAGGAGGTTCCTTTTGGATATGTACGGGGATGGGTAAATCGCGATTTTCACCCATTTGTTGGGCGCGTTTAGCAAGAATAAACTCTCCTTTCCAGTCCTGATAGGATTGCCGCAGTTCTCGCATTCCCTCGAGACAACGTAGGGAAAAACCGCCAATTTCCTGCACGAAGACAAGACGATATTTTTCCACGTCTCCCAAGGGTTTAATATCGTCTTCGTTGGCAATAAATTCCCGCAGTTTCGGAATAATTTTTTGGGCTGCTGGGTTACTGGTATTTCTTCCTCCAATCAGGGCAACATTTTGATTTAATTGCGGTGTAAAACCCGCATCTTTTCCCCGCAAAACCGCAGGATTGAGCATAATTAGGGGTCGCGATTTTTGGTAGGCAATGCGAAGATTATTGATAATATCGGCATCGTTGTTATAAATTTTTAACAAGCGATCACAAGCGGCTAATTCCTGCTGAATGCGACTACTAGCGGGGGCATTTTGTAGTAGTTGATTAGCTTGATTTAGGATAACTTGTTGAAAATCTCTTTGACGAATATCGGCAATCTCGGTGATGTCAAATAAACGCATATTTTCATCGGCGCGGCGCGTTTCTTTCCAGAGGGGGCTAGATTGCTTTAAAATCTCTTCTGAGAGGGGTAAACAAAGGTTATCCATACCCGTATCGTAGGCATTTTTGTTACCAGCAATCCCGGAGGCAAATTGTTCGATAAAGTCTTGATAAAGACTATTTAATTCTTGTCTTTCAAATAATTTAATCCCATTAATTAACAAAGCATCGGCACTATCAATCTGTTGATTAGACTGGAGATTAAATAGATCGCGACTTTGAATTAATTTCTGACGAAAGCGATTAAACCGGCTTTCTAATTGATTGAGATGTTCCAGTAAACGATTAATAACCTCTACTCCTGCACCTCTGGTTTTTCGTTGAATATTGGCCATTAAATGACCTTCCAATCCCGTTAAAGCTTGTTCACAATATTCTTCCATCTTATCTTTTTTCGAGATATGAAGTTTATCTTTCAGATCATTAATTTCTGCCAAGGCTGTGTCGTATTCCCGTTGACGTTTACTTTCGTTTTGACTCCAAACCTGTTCTTGATCGCGACGGAATTTTTCCGCTATGTCGGTGAAGATTTGTCGTACTGAAACAATAAAACTCTCGGCAAATTTTACCCCACGATTTCGATCCTCAAGGATATTATAAAACTCCATTTCTAGAGACTTTTTACCCCGTTGAATAATTTCATCCCGGTTACTATAAATCTTTTTCAGGTAATCGCCGTGCAGCCGTTCATCGGGACTCAATTCTAGTAAATGATTGCGTTTAAATTCCTCGACTCTTGGCGTTAAATAATCATTAATAAATTGCAGGATTTTTCCCTGTTCATTACCTAAAATATTAACACCCTGTTTGGTACAAGATAGCCAATTATCTTGATTGATTTCCTGACGAGTTTCGTTAATCCATTGGGAGATTATGGCAATTAAAGAGCGATCCTTGTCGGCACATAAATCCATAATTAATTCCCCTTCGCTCAAGCGCATTCTTTTGAGGATATCACCTCTGACTAACTCCAACATTTGAGCGGGCAAAATCACGGAATCATTCAGCCACCAATTAATTAAATCTTTGGCTAAACGTTCCGATAAGGAGGCACGAATTTGGGCAATAGGAATTTCAATAGTTGATAGCCCAAAACTCATAAATTGCTTAGGATAACCGCGACCTCCCGGGTCAGCTTGCGCCCAAGAACCCTTAATATTATCTCTAATGGAACGCTTATGGGGGGCAAAATCAGAGGTCATATCTAGGAAGATATTTTGGGCGATCATTTCCCGAATTTGACCGAGTTTAAAATCACCTTCGCCGTTTTTTGTCCCCACTAAATAGGTAAAATCAAAGGGTGGTAATTTACTAACCACTTCATCGACCAAACCACTGCTAAACTGTTGATGATATTCGGTTCTGTAGTCAGAAAAGTAATTTAATTCCATCAGGGCAGCGTAACCATTAGCCAAAACTCGATCGCCGACACTAATCCCCGCAAATGCTTCAGGAGTCGGAACAATTGCCGTACTCAAAGGACTACTTTCCCCTCGTAACCAATTACGAATACAGTAACCTATATCGATTAACATTCCGCTACCCGTACCACCGTTTAAAGACCCCGTAGTAAAGACATTAATAGCAGTATTATTAACTTTAATTCCATAGCGATCGAGCATAAAGTTTTCTTGCCCTTTTACCCGTCTCACCGCGTCTAGAAATTTTCTTTGGATCTCATGATAATTACAAAATAAAGCAAAACGACCACAGGCGCGAATTTGTCCCGCTCCCGCTTCTAGGGAAGTAATATTTCTCTCTAATTCTGGGGGAAACCAACTATTAATCCAGGGATATCTATCCATGTCAGATACCATCTCCTGTACCTGTTTTCCACTCACCCGGGCCCAGTGTTTTTCGTTATCTTTAAAAGCACTGCCAGCAGCTTCAGGATTACTGATTTTATAATCCTTATCCGTATCAACCACCAAAAAACTGACAATCGGAAAATTACTCAAACTGCCATAACTTTCCTCGATTAAGCGACGCAATCGCGATAAAATTTCGTTACCCGTGCCACCAATACCCACTAAAACCGTGGGAACCATGCTTTTTTCTTCTACTGCTGCTGGCATAATTATTTAACTCCTAAGGCCATTTCTTGACGGTTGCGGGGGACTTCGTAGGTGAGGAAATCGTAGGCTAATTTAGTGTTAGGAAAAATCGCCCGCGCTTCCTCTAACAGATTGGAAATATCCAGAGAATTACCCGGTAGATAACGGGGGCTAAAATGGGTCATTAATAACAATTTTACCTGGGCTGCCAAGGCCACTTGGGCTGCCATCGTTGAAGTGGAGTGAACACTTTCAAAGGCTAACCCGGCATCTTGGTGAGCAAAAGTCGCCTCATGAATTAGCACATCTGCATTCTGTGCCAATTCGATCGAGCCTTCACAGAAAATAGTATCGGTACAATAGGCAATTTTACGGCCGATTTCCGTTTCTCCGCAGAGGGACTGACCGCGAATTTTTCTGCCATCGGGAAGGGTGACAGTTTCCCCTCTTTTCAGCTTGCCGTAAATCGGTCCGGGGGGAATACCCAAAGCGTTGGCTTTTTCCACATCAAAACGTCCTGGACGGTCTTTTTCGGCGATACGATAACCGTGGGCGGGAATACGATGTTTTAGTAGCTGACAGGAGACGGTAAATTCTTCATCTTCGTAGAGTATGCCGGGGGAAACGGCATGGACACGCACCCGATTGGCTAAATTAGTATAGGAATACTTAGCACAAGCACGCAGATATTCCGCTAGTCCGGGGGGTCCGTAGATATCAATATCCTGAGCAGAACCGGCTAATCCGATACTGGCTAACAGTCCCATTAAACCAAAGATATGATCTCCGTGCATGTGGGTGATAAAAATGCGTCGGATTTGGGAACTTTTTAGGTCGCTACGCAGTAACTGGTGTTGAGTTCCTTCTCCACAGTCAAACAGCCATATTTCCGCCCGTTGCGGCAAACGAAGGGCGATACTAGAGACATTGCGGGAACGAGTGGGAACCCCAGAACTGGTTCCTAAAAAAGTAATCTCCACAGGATAGCTGTCAGGATAGAGGATTCTTTTTCTAGTCTAGGCTGTTTTTATCGGTTTCTCGATCGAATTGCTGCTTTTCTGTATTTGATCACTTGGAAACAGGAAATCCCCTGATTTTGACCTAACTCTGCAATAATTACTCGCAGCCAGAAATAGGTTGGCGCATCTATCATACTTTGTGCTTTTTGTCAAAAAAACTTTTTTTTTGCAATAAAACTACACAAAAAAAAGATCATCGTTATGGGTGAAATTGACTGATTTAACCGTCTTAGTTAGGATCACCTTGTAGATGTGGCAAGGGGTTCAGTCATTGCTGCCCAAAAAAGCACAGAAGAACCCATTGTGAAATTCAGTAAAATCGCTGTAACCATGATAACATCGTTGTTAAATAAAAATATTTCTCAATTAATTCTTAAGAACTTGTAAATATTGCGGAATGTTAATTTAAATATTCTCAAGTTTGTGGAGTCAATGGATAATTTTTGCTTATCTTTAAGCAACATGGGGTTAGAAGTCAGTCCCGATGAAAAAATTTTCACCCCCACAGATGAAAGAGGTTTCCTTCCCTACACCCTACACCGTCTTTCCAGTCAGGAATCATACCAAATTTCAAAAACTATGGCCTACTTAGGGTTTGCTGAAAAAGTGTATTGGTGGGGTTAGGATTCGGTCGTCAGTAGCCGGTCGTCGGTCGTTTCAGGCTTTGTTGCCCTCTCTTTTTGTACCAATTTGTGTACTATAAAAAGGATAATGCCAGGTTTTTGAGGGTCCCAATCCGATTTTCGCAGCATGAACATCGGATTTTAACAGGTCAAAAGCCTTATTTTAGAAGGGTTTTACCATTATTCAGCAAGCCCTAATTATTCATTATTTTGACATTTTTCAATCTCTTCATCTTTAGATTCCCGCAACAATTTACGGGGATATTTATTCACCTTTTAGAAAGCAAAGTAATTGCTTTTTTACCACTAACATAAACCGTCTCTATCCATAATTTTCTCGCTTCTTCAATATTAATAATCACTTCCTCTAAAGTTTCCCCCTGACTCATACATCCGGGTAAATTGGGAATTAACGCAGTGTATCCGCCCTCTTCTTCGGGATAAATTGAAATCGGATATTTAAGAGATAGAAAGTCTTCTAATATTGGTTGTTCCATCGATAGGTCTAAATAGGTCTAACCGAGTCGCCAATTTGAGGGTTTTCAAAAGGTAACGTTTCGGATAATTCCCGTACTAGCAGTTTATTTAACAATTCACGATTTATTAGCTCGGATATTGGCTTTTTATCGTTCTTAGAATTCGCTCCTACGGCTCTTTTTAAGAATTTTCCTATCAAATCGGACGGGGTTTCTTGTTCTTTAAGCAATAACTCCAGCAATCTAGATCCTTTATTATTGCTTCTATCCGATTGTAAAATCGATATTTTTTCTTGAACAAAAGTAATTGTCCCCGTCCCTCTCACTAAGTCAAGATAGCCTAAAGACTCACCAGTCTGAGGATCTTTTATTTCCTCTTCGCTGGTATTGTAAACTAACATTCTTTGACCTTCTCGAATTCCACTAATTTCACCTCTATTGATCACTAATTTATAGTCGTCAATAACTTTGACAACTTTGGCGGGAAAGGTTCCTTTAGGAGATAAAATGGGTTTTTCGGCTACATTTTCCATATTTTCCTCTATGGTGAACTATGTTTTCTAAGAACGCCAGGTCTGACTCTGGTTTCTTGAATAATTTTTAAATCGTTACTCGCCAATCGATCTAGAATTACCTGATAGATTGTTTGAGGTTTGTCAATGATCGCGTGTATCTTGCCGTCCTTTGGATTAATATATTCAACAAAACCCTCTCCTATTAATCTTTCAAACCCATCTTCATCGGTATAATAAAAAGAGACAAGTAACTCGATCGTAAACAGACTAGAGGAATCAAGAAGGCATAAAATATTATTATTTCCTTGCTTTTGAGACCTCAAAATCCTGGGAGTAATTCCCTGTTTAATAATATTTTCTAAATTTTGGTTTACCTCCTGAAGTTGCTTAACTTCTGCCTCTAATTTTTGCTTCTGTCTAAGAAGTGTGTTAACAGCACTTAACAAAGTGGCTATAAACAGTAGGGTGAAGAAACTGACAATAATTACTAGATCTAGAGGGATAGAAGTATTGAATGGATAACGAATTAAGGCAATACCTCCTAAAAATCCAAGAAGACCGAGTAAAACCCCTTGAATTTCGTTAAAACTAGACCAGATTAACCCCCAAAAGTTATTTTTCATCTTTGTTCAAAACTCAAGAGACCGGTGATTAGCCAGTCTCTCAAGTCTTATCTATCTATTCTACTCGATTCCTTCGATACGGTCCTCCACTTCTTGATAAAGTTCCTGTAAGCGGTCTAAATTCTCTTGAGAAGTTTCCCAGTAACCGCGACCATTAACTTCTAGCAGGGTTCCCACCATCTTGCGGAAAGAATTAGGATTGAGATTCATCAGACGCTGACACATTTCCTCATCTTGAATAAAAGTGGTGTTCACATCTTCATAAACCCAATTATCCACCGCATCAGCAGTTGCCGACCATCCCATCGTATTAACCAAACGCTTCGATAATTCTCGGACTCCTTCGTAACCGTGACTTAACATTCCCTCGTACCATTTGGGATTGAGTAACTTGGTGCGGGTATCCAAGCGCACGGTTTCCGATAAAGTACGCACCTGAGCATTAGCGGTGGTAGTATCAGCAATATAGGCCGCCGGTTTTTTGCCATCATCGCGTAAACTAGCGACAACTTTTGTCGGGTCCGAGTCGAAATAGTGGGAAACATCGGTTAAACTAATCTCGCTAGAATCCAAGTTTTGGAAAGTTGCCTCCGCAGTTTTTAAAGATGCTTCAAACAACTGACGATTATCGGCCATCATCCCCGGATTATCAGAGTCGAAAGCAAAACCCTTGCGGTTGAGATACATATTCTGTAACTCTTTTTCATCTTCCCAACTGCTATTTTCCACCGCGAGATTGATATTAGAAGAATAGGAACCAGAAGCATTAGAAAAGATGCGGGTGGCTGCCTGTCGAACCGTTAAACCCATCTCTTTTGCTTGTGACCTAGCGTGTTTGCGGACATAATTCATCTCCATCGGTTCATTTGCCTCCGCAGCCATTTTTACGCCTTGGTCAAGCAAATTCATCTGATTGATAAATAAATCCCGGAAGACACCAGAACAATTCACCACCACATCAATGCGCGGTCTTCCTAACTCCTCTAGGGGAATCAATTCCAGTTTATTCACCCGTCCCAAAGCATCGGGAAGAGGACGAACCCCCACCATCCAGAGAATTTGTGCTAGGGATTCCCCATAAGTTTTGATATTATCCGTTCCCCAGAGAACACAAGCGATAGTTTCAGGATATTTACCGCCATTATCCAGTTTTTGCCGTTCTAACAGACGATCCACCACGATTTTAGCCGATTTTACCGCCGCTAGGGTCGGGATAGACTGGGGGTCTAAAGCGTGGATATTTTTACCCGTCGGTAAAACTCCGGGGTTACGGATGGGGTCGCCACCAGGACCGGGAAGAACGTATTCCCCTTCCAATGCTTTTAATAGGGCCCCCAATTCATTATCAGCACAGACCTGTTCTAAACAGAATTCTAGGTATTCAAACAGGGGTTTTAACGCCACCGGATCAACTTGTGGATAACCCATCGACCGTAAAGTTTCCAGCCAAGGCGATCTTGCCCTGAGCGAAGTCGAAGGGTTCTTGCCTATATTCAAGAAATTCAGCTTAGAAAGCATCGATACCCGACCTGACCCGTCGGTTTGGGACTTGACTAAAGTTGCGACGGCAGCGCGAGTCGCGAGGGTGATGTTTTGCAGTAGTTCCACATCCTCCAGCACACCTCGATCGCTATTGCGATAAACTTCCTCTATATCCCGGCCGATGCTGTTAGCAATAATCCGGGGTAAGGAAAGTAAATCGTCCTCTTCCCGGTCTAAACTGGCAATATTGACCAAAGTTGCCACCGCCTCTTCCGCCGAGGGGGGTTTCCCAATAACGTGAAGTCCGCAGGGAAGCAAGCGCGATTCAATTTCCATCAGTTTACGATAGACGGAACCGACGATATTATCCCGTTCCTCTTGACTGAGATGGGCAGTGTCACTATCCCTTCGGCCTGGCTCAGGGCAAGCAGGTAAACTTATATCTTTGTCAAGATTGACTAAGCGACATTTATCGACAATAGTATTGACAATTTGCACCCCACGCCCACTATCCTTCAGGGTTTGGTAGGAACCGATCAACTCGCTTAATTCTTTTAACCCTTTGTAGAGTCCAGCATTTTCTGCGGGGGGAGTAAGATAGGAGATGGTTTCCGCATAACTGCGACGTTTAGCGATTGTCGCTTCGCTCGGATTATTAGCGGCATAATAGTAGAGATTGGGAATCATCCCGATGAGGTTATCGGGGTAGCATTCCCCAGACATTCCCATCTGTTTCCCCGGCATAAATTCTAGGGAACCGTGGGTGCCAAAATGGAGAACCGCGTCTGCTTTCCAGACTTGATTGAGATAGGTATAGTAGGCTGCAAAACCGTGGTGGGGACTAGCAGAACGAGAAAATAGCAGACGCATCGGATCCCCTTCATAACCGAAGGTAGGTTGAACCCCGATAAAGACATTACCGAACTCTTTCCCGTAGATTAACAGATTTTGTCCATCACTGTTGAGATGTCCAGGTGGTGGTCCCCAATTTTCCTCTAAACGGACAGAATAGGGGGTTAAACGCTCGTATTCCGGTACAGACATCCGATAGGCGATATTTAGCTCCGGACTATGGTACTGTGCGGTGGCATCATGGATTACCGCTTCCATCAGTTCTTTGGGAGATGCGGGTAAGTCCTGCAAGTCATAACCATTATTTTGTAAAGCTTGCATCACCTCGTAGATAGAACCGAACACATCTAGATAGGCTGCGGTTCCCACATTCCCCTTATCAGGGGGGAAACTAAACACAGTGATGGCGACTTTTTTATTCAGTTTCGGTTTCTTTCTTAGGTTAGCCCATTTTAGCGCCCGTTGAGCGATCGCTTCTACCCGATCCTGTAAAGCGATCGCTTTACCCGTCGCCCCATCCCGGCCCGATAATATAATAGGTTCGATCGCACCGTCTAATTCCGGAATAGCAATCTGTAGCGCCACTTGAATCGGGTGTAACCCCAAATCGCTTTCTTCCCATTCCTGAGTAGTTTGGAAAACTAGCGGTAACGCGCACATATAGGGACGATTGAGACGTTTTAAAGATTCTATCGCTGACCGATGATCTTGTCGCGCTGGACCCCCCACTAAAGCAAATCCTGTCAGGGAAATTACTGTGTCAACGATAGCAACCGCTTCCACTCCTTTTAAGCTTTTATCCCAGAAGTATTCCTCTACCGGTTTAGAAAAATCTAATCCCCCAGCAAAAACAGGAAGGACTCGCGCACCCATAGACTCAAATTCCTGCACGAGAGCGACATAATGAGCGTCATCACCAGTAACCAGGTGAGTTCTCTGTAAAATTAAGCCCACACAGGGAGCCAAGGGGTCTTTTAGGTCATCAGCAATATCACTGCGGTTATTGTACCAAGCGAAGTATTCCTTGACATCCGACCACATTTTCATCGATAAAGGATGCCAGATACCCAGATCCGGATAAACTACCGGTTCTTTGTAAACTACACTGTCATCCTTGTTATCAAAGACGTACTTATCGGCCAACATTAACAGGAAATTCTCTAAATTTTCTGCCGAACCCCCCAGCCAATACTGGAAACTTAACATAAAGTTGCGTGCGTCCTGAGCTTTTTCCATGGGGAGGTATTTCAGGACTTGCGGTAAAGTTCGCAATAACTTTAACATCGCATCTTGGAAACCAGCGCCGGAGTTTTCCCTGCGCTTTTTCATAAAATTAGCGATGACACTCTTAGACTGTCCCAATTGAGCCATCGAAAAGCTGCCTAACTTATTTAAGCGCATTACCTGGGGCATAGAGGGAAAGACAATCGCCGCATCTAATTTATCCCGATGGGGACCGACAGCGGCCACAACTTTATCGGCTAAATCTTCGATAAAGATAAGAGAAGCAATGAAAATATTAGCTTTGGCTACATCCTCCTGAAAATTGCGATAATTTTCTGCATCGCGCAGTTCTTCGATTAAATAACCACTAATTTCGATCGCTAGTTTCCGGTTGTTAGCGTTGATTTCCCTGACCGCACTACTCAGCGCACTTTGGTACTGAGGTTCTAGCACGACATAGACCACCTTGACCAGCGATCGACCATTCAACCCGTCGGGAACTATGTGACGAATGGTGGACTTGACGTGAGTGAACATATATGATGGTTCTCCTTATTATTGCTGAGTCTGGTATGAAGTGATTTTCGTCATCAGATGACGATCGCCCTTTGTTTAAGGTATTTAGATATATGTTTCTGTTTTGTATCAGAAAATGTAACCCAAGTGAGTATTTACTCTGGGTTTTGACACAATTCGATAAATATCTTGCCATATTTTGTAACAGATGGTAAAGAGCTTTCGGAGTAACTGCTCAAGCTTTTCTTTACAAAAATTAATATTTAATCTATTGACTTTTTTAATAAAAAGTGGTAGAAAATGGCAGCTCGGACGAGATGTCGCTGTTCAAACATGATCAGGGTTAGGATCTGATAATCCTCCGTAATTAATTAAATTATATTAATTTTCTTGAAAATACTTGACATTACCCCCCCCCTATGTTAGCCTTCGCAACTAATAATACTTTTTTATGAAGGAGCAATGTATGTTCTTCAAAACCTCTGTAGCTGTTGCCACTACCGCCATCGGTTTAACTGCCCTAGCCTATCCTGCCCAAGCTGCCCAGTTCTTCTTCACCTATACCCACGGTGGCCCAACAACCCCAATAGTTGTCACTGGAACACTCACAGGTGACCTCGGGCCCGGGGGTATTATCACTATCAATGGATTTAGTGATATCACATACAATGGAGTTGACCTCGACAGCGATCCTTTTGAATGGCAGCCTGGCAGCACTTTTGTCGATTCCTACAGTAATCAATCCTCAGGTAGTGGGGTTCCTGCTACGGCTAGTTTTAGTGGTGCATCCATGGATTTTGTACTTTTCGGTAGTGTTTTTCAGTATATTGGCTTTGGTCCTGTTGTGGTTGGGAACCCGACGATTTTTAGCTCTAGCCTTTCTCAAACTATAACGAATCCTCCTCTTACGAATGACCTAGGTGGTGTGGAAGAACCATTTAATCAAGCGGGCTGGAGCATACAACTCATCCCTGAACCTAGTGCTGTTGTCGCCCTATTGGGGTTGGGGTTGGGCGCCTTGGCTTCTAGAGTTAGGAAACAAGGTTAATTTTGATTTTCCCGATGAGAGGTGAGGGTGCAACACTGGCACTTCCACAAGGTTTCATCGGGATTAATGCCTAATTCTCTTAATCTTGCCGTTAATTGCTCAATTTTTTGTAAAGCCAGTTCTTTTTGTTGTCTTTCATGTTCTTTTTGTTGTAAAGCCAGTTCTTTTTGTTGACGTTCAGATTTTTTGGACTGTTTCTCCAGAAGAGCGGCTTCCTCAGGTGTTGGGATTAACTGACCTTTAGGACTAAAATAACGCAATTTATCGGCGTAGATCCCTAAATATAAGCCCAATTCCTCACTCCATAACCAACCCTTCGGCCTGGCTCAGGGCAAGCTGAGCCAAGCCGAAGGGGGCAAGCCAGAAATAATCAGGAGTTCTAAAGGTATTTTGATAAATTTCTTTCTTTTCTTCCCTATCAGTCTTAGCGGTACTTTCAAAAGAGGATTTCTATAATCACATTAGGATATTTTCCCTCTTCTTGCCATACTACCCAACTTTTCCGGTTTTGGTTTCTAGTTGTTCCTAATACTACAAAAAAGTCAGGTCCTCTAAAGTATTCTGATTTTTTCTGATTTGGGCTGTAGTAGATGGTTAAATTCCCGGTTGCAAAGTAATCTTCTCTATCTTGCCATAACCATTCTAGGCATTTTATCAATAAAATAATCTGAGTTAGATGTAAATTACTTTCCAATGGCAGTTCATCACTCCAAAATTCGCCTTTTGGGAAGATCATCTCATCTTTTCGGGCGGTTTGGCTAGGGGATAGGGGTTGAGTTGTAGTCATGGTTATCTGCTATGAATAATAAGCTGTCCGTGTATTTAAACTGCTTGTTGAGATGAGACAAGGGGCAACAGTAAAGGGATTGGGGGAGATTCAGCTAATCTCAGGATAGGCGGTTAAAATGCGTCTTAGCTTATAATGTCCAACTGGCAAAGCATTAAACCACCATCACTGCTACCGAATCACCAGCGTCGGGTGGAGTATTCTCCAAAATTACCCTAAAAATTCTCTTCACCATTCACCCCTAAATTCTGACTTTTAACTGAGGCTGAGGTCGATTTTTTAAGCATTATTGACCTTCTCACCTCTAAGAGCCGAAAATAAACAGAGACGACCTAAACCCAAGATTGCTGGTGAGAAGTTTTCCTGACTGGGGGCCTCTAGATGGCAGCCAGCAAATTCTTGCTGAATTTCTGTTAGGAAATAGGGCCAAATGGTCAAGAAAAAATTACCGCTAAAAATTATTTGATCGATATCTTTAAGACTTTTTTGCTGTTTTTCTAACAAATCATTAACTTTTTGTCTTAAATTATCTAGATATGGTATGATTACCTTCTTATTTAAATCCCTGCGACTGACCGTCCAAGTATGACCGGCTAGAGAGGAGGTAAATTCGCTTTCTTCTTGGAGGATTAATTTGGTTAATCTAGCGGCTGCCAGTAAAGATTTTTTTAAGGGATTAGTATCGGTGATATCGGAGAGCGAAAGCGGCAAAAAAGAACGCCAGAGAGGATAAATTAACTGAGAGAGTATGGCCTGTTCATAGGTGTTTTCCCCGTAGTTAAAATGGCTCAGAGCGATCGCTTGACGGGATAAAGAGCAAGTTTGGGGTGGGACTTCCAGCAGCGCTAAAGTGGTAGTCTCTCGTTTACCTTCGATCACCAGTAGGGTTTGGGGTTGGGGTTGGTCGCTAGTGGGAATATAGGCCAGGGCAGTAGCGATCGCTGTTTCCAGACTAGAGAGGCGATCGGGGGGTATTAGTTGCGCTGTGAGAAGGGCTTTTTTTAGGTCATCCGTGGGGGTTTCCCCGTCATCGGTAATAATAATAGCTTCTAATCGCTCTAGGGCTTCCCAGAGCCAAGAATCGGTGCTAAAATCCCGATTAGATAGCCAGCTAATTAGATATTCTTCCACCTGAGAGCAGGGTAAGAGATCGCTCGTTCCCGTTGCTAGACTCCAAGAAAGAGGATAAAAATCGATCAATCCTTGGCTTTCCCGAAAAAAGACGATTTTCACCCCTGGTGGTTGTACCTCCATTCCTAGGGACCAACGGGCAACTTCTGGGGTTGGAGCGGGGGATAATAAAGGAAAAAGAAGCGCTTTGGCCGATTCTAAATGTTGACGAGTGGCGATAATTGTCTCGGAAGTAACTTCTTGCGGGTTAACTAGAGATGAAATCACCTTGGCAAGAATCCGATCGATCTCGGTCAGTAGGGAGGAAAAATCCTGTTTATCGGTCACTAGATAAATAAAAATACCCACAACTGTCTATTGTAGAATCACCCACTTAAAACAAACAAAACTTAAATATTAAACCATGGAAGAAAAACGCTATCCTGCGGAAAAATCAGCAGAGATTCAAAAATTATTGGATACCGCCACTTTATTTGTCGGTTTGCCCCGTGAAAGCCTCGATCAAGTTACTTCTCATGCTGTCACCCGCACTCATCCTGCTAATCGGGCGATTTTATTAGAAAATGATTGGGGGGGTTCAGTTTACTTTATTCTCGATGGTTGGGTGAAAATTCGTACTTACAATATGGATGGCAAAGAAGTCACCTTAAATATCCTCGGTAAAGGGGAAATAGTCGGAGAAATGGCCGCTTTAGAAGAATCTCCCCGCTCCACTGATGCTATCACCTTAACCACGGCCACAATTAGCAGTATTCCCGCTCAAGATTTTGTTAATCTGCTCAAATCGGAGCCTTTAGCGGGAATTCGTCTTTCTCAGTTGATGGCCAAGCGTTTACGTCAAGTTAACCAGCGTTTACGCTTGCGCGAGGCTGATAGTCTTTCCAGAGTCGCCGATACTTTACTCTTTTTGGCCGAAGGTCAAGGAGAAAAAAGCGGTCAGGGTGCGATAATTCCTAATTTACCTCACCGGGAATTGAGTAGTATTAGTGGACTGGCCCGGGAAACCGTGACCCGATCCTTGACCAAATTGCACAAAAAAGGACTGATTCAAAGACAGCAGGAATCCCTCTGTATTCCCGATCTGGTCGCTTTAGAAAAAGTGATCGCCTAAATTCAGTTATCAGTTATCAGTTATCAGTTATCAGTTATCCTACTAAAATCCGGTTATTAAAGACTGATTATTTATCTCCCCTTTTGCCTGTTGCCTGTTGCATGAGTGCCTATCTTCACTAGGAAATTTATTTTGCACGACTACTTATGACTGAAAGATTAACCGGTTTTGGAGTGGTGCTGGTGACAACGGCCAGCGAAACGGAAGCGGAACACCTAGCGATCGCCTTACTTAACGAGCGCCTGGCCGCTTGTGTCAGTATTTACCCGATTCGTTCCATTTATCGTTGGCAGGGACAGATTGAAAACGAGCGCGAATGGCAATTAGTGATTAAAACCGATTTAAAGCAGTTTGAGCAGTTATCGGCGAAGATACAGGAACTTCATAGCTATGCCGTCCCAGAAATCATCGCTTTACCGATTGTGGCGGGTTCTCAGACCTATTTAGACTGGTTAGCCTCCCATACCAGTGGGGTGTCAGAATAGACCAATCGGCCACTTGAGCGAAAAAAATCTATATAATTCTTAATAAACTATCTCAGGAAGCGCAAAAAGTTTTAATCTAGATGCTGATTAAATGTTTAAACATCTGGTTTTAAGACCGATCGCCTCCACGATTGGAGAACTCAGCACATCGTCAAGGGAGATAGTTAAAATCCAATGAGTCTTAAGGCAAGCGGTGGCAGCTCCTTAGCGCGTCCCCAACTCTATCAAACCGTCCCGGTATCTGCCATTACCCAAGCAGAACAACAAGACCGCTTTCTCGATAAACCCGAACTCAATGAACTGATCGCCTACTTCCAATCGGGGAGCAAGCGCTTAGATATCGCCCAAACGCTCACCCGGAACTCCGATCTGATCGTCTCACGGGCAGCTAACCGGATTTTTACCGGTGGTTCACCCATGGCCTACCTAGAAAAACCCCCCGTGGAAGAATTGGCCCTGGTGGGTGCGGGTAAAGTTATCAACGTCCAGGAAGGGATGAAATTAGGAACCGTTACCTACGCGGAAAGCGGCTCCGGTGGCGGTGGTGGCCTTCTCGGTGGCTTAAAAGGGATTTTCGCCTCTAGCGGCCCGATTCCCCCCGGATTCCGACCGATTAACGTCTCTCGTTACGGTCCGAGCAATATGCAGAAGTCCCTCCGGGATTTATCCTGGTTCCTGCGTTATATTACATACGCGATCGTGGCTGGTGATACCAGTATCCTGATCGTTAATACCCGGGGTTTAAGGGAAGTTCTCGAAAATGCCTGTTCTATTGATGCCACCATCGTGGCCCTACAGGAAATGCGGGCCGCTTCGATCGAGTATTTCCAAAGAGACAAGGATGCGGCCACTTTAATCAGTGACTATTTCAATATCCTACTGGGGGAATTAAAGGCCCCCACCCCCTCTAATAAACTGCGTCAGCGTCCCAGTAGTGACCAACAGGGTTTAAGTCTTCCCCAAAGCTACTACAATGGCGCCGAAAAACGGCAAAAGTTTGTCATGAAAACCGGTTTATCGGAGTCGGAAAAATCTTCGATTATTAAGGCAGCCTACAGACAAATTTTTGAACGGGACATCACCCGCGCCTATAGTCAGTCCATTTCTGACCTAGAATCGAAGGTGAAAAACGGCGACATCTCGATGAAAGAATTCGTCCGTCGTCTCGGTAAATCGCCTCTCTATCGTAAACAGTTCTTTGAACCTTTTATCAATAGTCGCGCTCTAGAATTGGCTTTCCGTCATTTCCTCGGTCGCGGTCCTTCCTCCCGGGAAGAAGTGCAGAAATACTTCTCGATCGTCTCTAGCGGCGGTTTAGCGGCGTTAATCGATGCTTTAGTCGATTCTCAGGAATATTCCGACTATTTCGGCGAAGAAACCGTTCCCTATCTCCGGGGTTTGGGTGCAGAAGCGCAGGAATGTCGTAACTGGGGGATGCAGATCGACCTGTTTAACTACAGCGCACCTTTCCGCAAAGTTCCCCAATTTATCACCACCTTTGCTAAATACGATCGCCCCTTACCGGATCAGCACGTTTACGGTTCCGGAAATGATCCCCTAGAAATCCAATTTGGGGCAATTTTCCCGAAAGAAACCCGCGAACCTAGTTCTAGTCCCGCTCCCTTCGGTAAAGATACCAAACGTATCCTCATCCACCGCGGACCTGCCACTAATAACCAAAATAGCAACCCCGGCGCCCGAGGTGAATTCCCCGGTACTTTGGGACCGAAAGTTTTTCGTCTCAATAACGAGTTACCCGGTTCTAGCAATGGGGTGAGCGTTAAATTTGGCGAAAGTTCCACCCAAAGAGTGATTTTAGCGGCTTATCGTCAGGTTTTCGGTCGAATGCCCTACGAAGGTCAGCGTTTATCCGTGGCCGAGATTAAGCTGGAAAATGGCGATATTACTCTGCGCGAGTTTATCAAAACCCTAGCTAAATCCGAGGCTTTCCGGAAAATCTACTGGACTCCTCTCTATGTGGTGAAAGCGATCGAATATATTCACCGTCGTCTGCTCGGTCGTCCCACCTACGGTCGTCAGGAAATGAATCAATACTTCGATCTTTGCTCGAAAAAAGGCTTCTATGCTTTAATCGATGCCCTTATCGACAGTCCTGAATATACGGAAGCTTTTGGCGAAGATACGGTTCCCTACGAGCGCTATCTAACTCCCCAAGGGATGCAGTTACGGATGGTGCGTTTGGGTAATCTCCGCGAAGATATCGGCCAAAGAGTTGATAAAGAGGAAACCCCGCGCTTTATTGAATTGGGTACACCTTCGGTCTCGATTCGCACTGAACCGGATATTCAATCTCGTGTCGGTCAAGGTGTCACGGTTCAACGGGAACAAACTAAGGTCTTTAAACTGTTAACTAATCTGGATAAAGTTGCCGTACAAAATACTGTTCGCGCCGCCTATCGTCAGATTTTTGAACGGGATCTCGAACCCTATATCATCAATGCCGAATTTACCGCTTTAGAGAGTAAATTAAGCAATGCTGAGATCACGGTGAAAGAGTTTATTGAGGGTTTAGGTGGTTCGGATCTTTACCTGAAAGAATTCTATGCTCCCTATCCGAATACGAAAGTAATTGAATTGGGAACTAAGCACTTCTTAGGTCGCGCTCCCTTGAATCAAAAAGAAATCCAGAAATATAACCAAATTCTGGCAACTCAGGGATTAAAGGCTTTTATCGGTGCCATGGTTAATAGCATGGAATACCTACAATTATTTGGTGAAGATACAGTTCCCTATCGTCGTTTCCCAACTCTACCAGCCGCTAATTTCCCCAATACGGAACGCTTATACAATAAGCTGACTAAACAGGATAGTGAACTGGTGGTTCCCAGTTTTAAACCAGTAGTTAAGGTCGGTGGTTAGTTAGTCCTTGAAGTTAGTTAATTTAGCTCGTGTTTAACACGAGCTTTTTTTTAGTTTAGTACCCCAAAGCTAACCCATCGGACCGAGGTTCGCAATTTGCCGGATAATTTGACCCTTGCCAAAATGGGAGGAATCTGCGATCGCTACCTGATGGCCTCTGGGGGTTAATCCGGGCAGTAATTCGGGGGCTGCACCCCTTTCTAAAAGTACGCTGTTTCCCTGTAAAAATCGCCATCTAGTGGCATCAAGGGCGGTTTGAGGATTGAAATGATGGTCAACCATGTTTACCGCCATTTATCGCGGGCTTTGGGGTTGCATCGGCGCACCCATCAAAAGTGCCATCATCCCAAGGGAGAAAACTGACGACAAAAGTTTCATCCCCCTAAATCCCCCTTAAAAAGAGGGACTTAAATTGATCATTCGATGTGTAATTTTCACCCGCGAGAATTGGCATAACTTACTCGTTTAAAACTACAGTTTTTTTCGGGTAAACGACAATAACGACATTCCGAGGGGTGAGGTTGCCGAGGGGGAAAATCGGGACAGGTAAAAGAGGAGAGAACTTGCTGAAAATGAGTGATAAAATCTCGATCGATCCGTTGATTAGGTATATCGATAATTCGATCGGGATAAATCAAACGTCCGTGGGGAATTTGACCCTTGCAGAGGGATTTTGTTTCCGGTGCGTGGGGGAGTAGAAGCATATAGAGGAGGATTTGGTAAAGATGGGAGGTTTTTTCCCGTCCACTTTTGCAGTCCTCCACCACTACCCAATTATCCTTAATTGCGACGATATCAGGACGACCAGCAATACAGATAGAATAGGTTTTTCCTTTCACTTTAAAGGAGTTAGCATTCTCCACATTAACGCTAAAACCCAGATTTTGTAATTCGCTCGATCTTTGTATAACCATTTTGTCATGATCGCTACTATCGAAGTCGCTGGGAAGCAAAGAAATATGATAATTTGTCGGCAACCAATTCCCATAATGACAGTTTTTTTCTTTGGCCATCAGTTGCGCTACACGAGTTACCCAAGCATAGGGAGTTAACCGTTTTTGAGATTGGGAGGGGATTAGATTCGTCGCTTTATTGGTCTTGGGTAAGACATTCTGATTAAGAGCCATATATTTACTCATTCAAAGTTTATATTGCGATAATATCGGCATTAAAATCAAATTTCGAGAGCAGATCACCTCAAAATTAAGTGAGGTGAAGTGAGGTAATCTGAGCTTGTGGATAAAAATTGATCTGGCTATATTGATAAATGTTAACCTGATGGGAAAGCTAAAGAATGAATAGCCTCAATGCGATCGCTATGACTAAAGCTAAACTGGCAACAAAGGGTATTTCTGCAACCAATCAAGGCAAAATTCGACTCAGAGAAGCGCAAACAAGAAAAGAAGGCAAAAAGTTAACTTATGAGCGTATTGCTGAGAAAGTTACTACAAGTAGAAGTACCGTAGAGCGATTTTTTAACGGCAAACCTATCGAAATAGCTACTGCGAAGGGAATAGTCGAACTTTTAGGATTAAAACTAGATGATGTAGTGGATTCTAGTCATTTACAGTCATCAGAACCAGTTTTGGAAGAAGCGCAGCAGCAAACTATTCTCCATGAAGTCTTTACAAAAATGCTCGCAGAACAAATTAAACGCATGACCTCAAATCCTTTAACCGTAGGGGATGATATTAATTTAGAGCGAGATAAAATGTATGTTCCTTTGGGATTAATAGAACGGATAAAAAAACCTAGAGTTAAGGATAGGGAAGCGGAAAAAGGATCGAGATTTTACGATTCCCAAGAAGAAATCACCCGCAGATTTGAAAATGATCAGTTTTTCTGTGAGGTAATCGAAGGGGGAAATAGTCCTAAAAGTGCGGGAAAACGGATCGTAATTATCGGTGAACCCGGTGCGGGAAAAACTACCCTACTACAGCAGATAGTTGATCGCGTTTCACAAACACATCCAGAAGATAGAATTATTTGGGTTTCTCTCGCAGATTTGCCAGGGGATAATTTAGAGAATTATTTACTTGACAAATGGCTAAAAGTAGCTTTAAAAACCTTTGAGGTTAAACCAGAATCAAAACGAGCATTAGTAGATATTTTCAATACCGAGAGAGTTTGGTTATTACTAGACGGACTCGATGAGATGGGGATTAATAACCCATTATTCTGGATTCGTAACCAGATTGAGCAAAGTTGGCTCGCTGCAGCAAGAATCCTGTTAACCTGTCGGTTGAATGTGTGGGATAATGGTAAGAATTATCTCGATAATTTCGATGTTTATCGGAATTTATATTTTGATGAGGAACAAGTTAAGGATTTCATTGGTCGGTTTTTTATCAATGATCATAAGCGTTCTTTACTGCTTCAAGGTGAGTTAAATAAATCGGGAAAAGAACCTATTCGAGATTTAATTAAAAATCCTCTCCAATTAACTTTACTTTGTTACGCTTGGCAAAGACGAGAGGGTACTTTACCCGAAACGAAAGCGGGTTTATATAAATGGTTTGTGGAAACTCTATACGAATGGAAATCTGAATATTTTCCCACTACATCGTCACAGCAAAAAGAGTTAAATCGTGCCTTGGGAGAATTGGCAAAGGCAGCAATTAATCAACCATCAAATCGTTTCCGCTTAAGTCGTGAGCAAGTAGTTAAATATTTGGGTGAAATCGATCAACCTTTAGGTAAATTAAAATTAGCTTTAGATATAGGTTGGTTAAACATCGTTGGGGTTGCTGAAGAAAATCCAGAGGAAGAAGTTTATGCTTTCTTTCATCCCAGTTTTCAAGAATATTTTGCCGCTTTGGTTATTGATGATTATCAATTTTTCTTGAATCATATTCCTAAAAATCCAGAACAAGGAGTCTATAGAGTTTTTGAAAATCAATGGACAGAAGTTATTTTATTATGGTTAGGACAGCAAAGTGATCAGATAATAGCTGAAAAAAATAAATTAATGGAGGAGTTGTTTAATTTTAATGATGGTTGTGGGTTTTGTAATTTTTACTGGTGTGTTTCTTTTGAAATTCTGATAAAGTTTTTAGGTGAATTCAAACAATATTGCAATTATGATAAAATTCTCACCAAGGCTATTCAAATAACTTTAGGTGAAATTGATATAAATACGGGGGAAATATATCATTATTCTTATGGGATCGATTCACGTAGGCTCTTACACTCATTGTATGAGTTTGACAAAGATAAATTTATTGCCACTTTAACAAAGTATTGCTTGATTATCGAGAATAACTGCAAACTGAATAAAGCAGAAAATCTGGCTCCTTTAGTTGTTTTTTTATTGAATTATGACAGTAGCAATCAATTAGGGATATCAATTGGTCTTCATCTATTGATAGATGAAGAACTAGATGATCCTTATCGTTCATTTGTGCTATGGAGTTTATCGGAGCAGCCGCAAACAGGAAAAACTATTTCAGAAACTCCAGAGCTAATATCGATATTGTTAAAAAAACTCAATCAAAAACTGTGGGATATTATTCATAAAGCAAACTATCAAAAAAAAGATTATCTTTTTTTTCTAGAACATAAGGAAACCGTGGACTTTATAGAAAGATTAGCTATTACTGATCCATTAATTTTTGATAACTTTTTTCCCTTTCTTATGACTGAACCAGAATTTTCTAAAAACAAAGAAATAATAATCTATGAGATTTTAGAAAATTGGGATTTGTTGTATAACATGGATCGCTTGACTATTTGGTATCAAGAAAATATTTTCAATAAATTAGAACATAGTAAGATATTTGATAGTCAAGACAAAAAATCTTTATTAAATAAGCTAAAAAATTCAGACAGGGAATATCTTTTTGAATTAGACAGGGAAGGTGAAGACACAGAGCTTGAAGTACAATATGTGAAAATTTCAGAATTAATCGAAACATATACAAGTAATATTAGCATAGACTATTATTCCGAGGCTTTAGCATCTATAATTAAAGGTAGTTATCCAGATTATTTTGATCGAATTCCAAATCCAATTGAAATTGACTATGAAAGTATGTCTAAAAACGATGTACTATGTCTAATAATCAAGTCACTAAAAAAATATTTGACCGAAGCTTATAGCAGTTATGATAGAACAACTTTTGAAGAATCCTATAGAGTTTGCTGCCAATGTGTTCAACAGATGACCTATACCGAATTTTATAAAGCGTGGCACGGTCAAACTGAAAACAACATTCCCGAAGAACTACAATCGCAACACTTAGACTATATTCTTGAAAAAATTAAAACAAATAACCCCAATGTTCGCACTATTGATATTAAAACAATAAACCAAGAGACTAACCTCGATCGCCTTGCGAAAGGTCTTGGTAATCGTATCTTGACAAAATTAATTTCTCCGATTAATGATGTCTATCATTTAGAGTGGTGTCTCAAGACCGAAAACCCAAATCTTGCCCTAATTTTTTATGGTGATGATCCGAGGGATTCTTTTATTCAACTTTGCCAACTTATCAGCGATTTTGGTTCTATTGCCATAATCACAGATAAACCTATAGAACAGCCAATACAAGGATTTTTACCCAATCAAATTAACCTCGAAAATGCCAGACAAACTTGGCTAGAAAAAATGGTAAAATAAATTATTGATCCGAAAAATTTACCTAAGTATTATTCTTGAAAATGTTTAACACATCGGGCGCTAGGGATTGACTGGTAGCGACGGCAGCGCGAGGGGAAAAAATTAAACGACGTTGGGAAGGGTAGGGATAAAAGTTAGGATCGAAAACCATGGCAATTAGGGAAAAAGTGCGGGCGGTTTTTGGTAGAATTAATAGTGCGAGCAAGTGTATTAATCGAGAATTTCTCACCTTCCCCGATGGAAGTTGGAAGCATTAAGTCTCGGTGACTTCTAAACTGTCCACAATTGTCCGAAAGCTTTCTAATCCAGCTTCGAGGTTTTCCATAATCTCCAAAGCCAGCACATCGGGGTCAGGCAGGTTGTCAAGGTCGGTTAAACTTTTATCTTTGAGCCAAAATATATCGAGGCTGGTTTTATCCCTGGCGATAATCTCATCATAGGTGAATTTTCGCCAACGTCCTTCGGGATTCTGTTCTGAATAGGTTTCGCTGCGTTGATGACGATTTTGGGGATGATAACAGGTGATGAAGTCCT
The DNA here is from genome assembly GCF_048564745.1 of Microcystis sp. Classification (NCBI taxonomy): domain Bacteria; kingdom Bacillati; phylum Cyanobacteriota; class Cyanophyceae; order Chroococcales; family Microcystaceae; genus Microcystis; species Microcystis sp. The sequence continues at coordinate 24,696 of NZ_JBLZRT010000129.1, read as the reverse complement.
GTAAATCGTCGGGTTTTAAGGGGTTTTTCTTGAGGGTAAAGTGAATATTGGTGCGAAAGTCATAAAACCAGATGGCTTTTGTCCAAGGGTCTTTAGCGGCGGGTTTATTATCAAAAAAGATGACGTTGGCTTTCACTCCCTGTTTATAAAATACGCCGGTGGGTAATCTGAGGATAGTATGCAGGTCGGTGGTTGATAATAGTTGTTTGCGGACGGTTTCCCCGGCGCCACCCTCGAAAAGGACGTTATCGGGGACAACCACGGCAGCTTGTCCTGTGCTTTTGAGCATGGAACGAATATGCTGGACGAAGTTGAGTTGTTTATTAGAAGTGGTTGCCCAAAAATCCTGACGATTATAGGTTAAGTCTTCTCGGTCCTGTTCCCCGTCTTCATTAGTGAAAGTTAGGCTGCTTTTTTTGCCGAAAGGGGGATTAGCAAGGACATAATCGACGCTAAGGGGAGAAGGAGCAATCAGAGCATCGGTGGAGGCGATAAAGCATTGCTCATCGTTAATATCGCCGATATTATGCAGAAACATATTCATCAATGCCAGGCGTCTTGTATTGGCGACGATTTCATTACCGTGAAAGGTGCTTTTTTTGAGAAATTCTTTCTGTTCTCGGTCTAAGGGATGATTTTTGACCAAAAAGTTATAGGCTGCCAGAAAAAAGCCGCCGGTTCCACAGGCAGGGTCAGCAATAGTTGCCATGGGTTGGGGACGCAAGCATTCTACCATGGCCCAAATCAAGGGCCGAGGGGTGAAGTATTGGCCGGCGCCGCTTTTGGTGTCTTCGGCGTTTTTTTCCAGAAGTCCTTCGTATATGTCGCCTTTGACATCCGTTTCCATCATCACCCAGTTTTCTTCATCTATCATGGTGATGATTTTGAGCAGTTTGGCAGGGTCTTGGATTTTGTTTTGAGCTTTGGTGAAGATTTGCCCTAATAAGCCTTTTTTTTGCCCTAATTCGCGTAATATGCCGAGGTAATGAGCTTCGAGGTCGGCCCCTCGTTTGCTGCGCAGACTTTGCCAGTCGTATTCAAAGGGGATGCCGATTTTGCGATTATAGGGCGGTTTGGCGTATTCATCAGCCATTTTCAGGAATAGGAGGTAGGTGAGTTGTTCAAGGTAGTCCCCATAACTGACCCCATCATCCCGCAGGGTGTTACAAAAACTCCAAACTTTTGACACAATTGAGGCGGTATTCATGACATTGGTTTGTTTATTAGGGTTTTATTGGCGTTTTTTGGCTTTTTCATAAGCAGGGTCATGTTCAGCAAAGCTTAGAATAACCACTCGTTTAGGAGAAGGTTTGTCATGGATGCGATAAACAAGACGGTAGGGGGTTCCATTCCAATCGATTTCTAAGGCACGACATCCTTTGAGTTTTCCTGTTAAGTTATGACTAGGAAATCCTAACGTTTGATAGGGGTCTAAGGCGAGTATTTTTTGATAGTTTTGCCATTTTTGTTGCAGTTTTGGCGGTAATTGCGAGATGTCATTTTGTAATTCTTTGACGCTTTGAACAATATAAGGATTTTTAGCTTTGCTCATTGGCAACCCACTGTTTTAGCTCATCTTCGTCAATTTCTTGGTCTGCTTGGATAAGAGTAATTAATTGACTGGGATTATCTAATTGGGGCAGTCTTTCTATAGCTAAAGCTTCGGCTGACAGGGTTTGAGGATTGTCTTCGAGGATGACAATAACTTCGACTTTTGCCCCTTGGGGAAGTTGGGGGGTGTCGATTTTTATTGTTCCATCGGATTGAACGAAGGTGGTTTGACGAATTGCTTGTGCCATTTCTGTACTATGATTTATGTGATTTTTTGATTGGCTATGATTAGATTTTGCTACGAATATCAAAAGTTTTTGAATTGAGCATCCCATCAATCCCTCAATCATAGTCCTCATTTAATCATTCCTAATCATAGTACGAGTTTCCCCTCAAAGGCCCGTTTTAAGATGCTTTGGCGCAATGCTTCCGCTTTGTTTAAGTTCTCGGTGAGGGTGGCTTCTAATTGGTCACATACTGATAATCTTGATTCGATTTCATCTAATATCAATTTTTGTTCAACTGTCGAACACAAAACAATAGGTAGATTAGATAAAACGGTCATATTAATAGATGCTAAGTTTACCGTCTGTTTTCCATGCTTAAAAAAATGGTTTCTAGCTGTCTGAGTTTGCGAAAAATAAGAAATATAGAGAGATTTTATAAGTTGTTGGAAAGTTCTTGCTCGAAAAACATGGTTTTGATGAATACAATCTGAAATTTCGTTTCTCCAAATTGTTCCTCTTCCTAATTTGTCCCTATCACCTCCCTCTGTGTAAAGAATATCGCCAGATACTAATCTATATTTTTCTAAATCTTCAGGAAGTACCTCAATATATTTTATAACAGATAAATCTAAGTAGCCATCTTGAACATTTGCTACTCTCAAGTAAGGGAGAGAAATAGTATTTTTACCCTCTAATTTCCTTCCTTTTGTCACACCACCAATAATATCACATAAATTTCCCAATTTCACCCACATCCAACCATCAGGTAAACTGGGTAAATTGCTTAATTCTTCTTTGGTGAGGGGAGGTAAATCTTTTGGCTGTTGGGGTTTGGTGGGTTTTTTTGTTTCCTTGCCGTTATTTTCCCATTCTTTAAGCGCTTGTTTCCAGTCTGCTAATTGTTGCTGATAATGGCGTTTTCTTTCAGCTTTAATCTGTTCTAATAGGGTATCGGCATCCTCTAGACTGTCTTGATGTGTGTTGCGCCATTTTTCGGTTAATTTGCCCTCAAATGCCCATTTTAACACTGCTTGACGGTAGGTTTTTAGTTGTTCTAGCGCTTTTTTCAGGGATGCAACCCCGTTATCTAATTCTGAGAATAATTCTTCAATTTTCTCGACAATGCGATGTTGTTCAGGTAGGGGAGGGAGGGGAATAGAAAGACTTGCAAAAGCTTTCGCTGATATCTCTTTAAAAGTTGTTCCATTTGCGTGCTTTTCTGCAAGCTGCTTTGCTGATTTTAAATAATAATAAATATATTCATTAAAAATGTTTTCATTAGGGATAATACTTTTAAATCCTTGATTGGTAGCTAATGAATTAGAAGCAATAGCGACATATCCTATTGGAGCGCGAGAAGAAAATAAAATAGAACCTTTAGGCATTAATTTCGCTGAAGAATTTTCTAAACCAAATTTAGAAATTGATTTATTTCCCTTTGATATATATTTCTGATTATAACCAGATAAATCAGCAGGAGAAATCCAACAAATTTCCTCCTCCCAATATTCAGCAACTTTAGTTGATGGTGTCCCACCTGATACAATTTTTCCTATATCTTGAAGTTGCACAATTTTCCACCCCAGGGGTAAATCTGAATAATTTGAGTTTGAGTCAGTCATAATCAATAAAAATCACTCCTCTTGAGGATTAATAATAGTTGTCATTTTTGCAATTAAATCAGGGATATTGTCTTGGGATGTTTGCCAAAGCGTGATTAATCTAACCTCTGAATAATCATGAATAATTTTATCTCGCATTCCTGCCATTTTCCGCCATTCTATTTGCGGATAGAGACAGCGAAACTCATCAGGAATATTTTTACTCGCTTCCCCAATAATTGCCAAAGCCATCATCACTGATAAAACTCTCTCCTCATTTTGTTCAAATTCCTCAAAAGATAAATTTATGGTTTGTTCTTGGATTATTTTAGCATATTTTAAAATATCCTCTAGATAATTTTTGACAATCCTTTTCATAGATAAACTGTCTCATTGAGAATCTGTTCACGAAGGGCAGCTTTTAAGGATTTTTTATCAATTAAATCCACAGGAAGACCAAGTTTATCACTAATTAAATACTCAACTTCTACTAAATCAAATAAGGTGGGGACTTGGGAAAATTCTACTAAAATATCCACATCACTATCTTTAGTTTGTTCTCCCCTGACATAGGAACCAAAAAGTCCTAATTCAAGGATTTTAAATTTTTCTATTAAAAAGGGCTTATAAGGGATTAAAATTGCTTTGATTTCCTCTAAAGTTTTCGGTTTAACTTCTTCGGGTTTCACTTCAGAGGAAAGCTGTTCAACGAGGCATTTTTTATCCATCGGCGATAATTGCTTGGCTAATTCCATCACATCTTGTAAGGTCATATTTACTCCTTAATTTGTAGGAAATAATTCCTCAATAACTGACAAATATTCGGTAATTGCGTCTTGAATGTTGCTTAACCCTTCTTTCTCTGTCTCTCCCTGGGACCAACAACCGGGCAACCCCGGACAACAGACGCTGCAGCCTTCTTCGGATTGATAGAGAATGATTTTATGTTTCATGATTTAGGAGTCCTTTTGATTTCGTATTTTATGCCACTAAAGCGGTGTTTAATTCCTCGATAATAGCCTCCATCTCATCGCCAAAAAGCTGATGGAGTTTACCGATTCCCCCCATACTATCAAAAGGGGTATAGTCCAAATCCTCTCGCTCTAAGGCAAAAGAACTGATAATATGTTCCTTGATTGCCCGTAGCCATTGCATCTGTTCTTGATTGAATTTTACTGATGCGCCCGCCTGTTTTTGAAAAACCCAAGTTTGAAAAGCTTTATCGATGCGTTTTTCATGGGGGGTTAAAACCTCATCTAAGCCAATAACACGCCGGATTAGGGCAATTAACGCTGTTAACTCACTGGTGGGATTGCTTGGCACCGCTTCTATCTGTTGATAGGCTGCCCATACTCTCATCGGCGCTAGGTTGGGGCGGTCTTTTTTGAGAATATCTAAGACTTCCTTGACCATTTTATAGGTGACGGGACGCTGTTGATAGGGCAGGTTATAGAGGATACGCAGGGCGGTGATTTCGTCCTTATTTGCCTCAATAAAGGCTGTAAAGTCATTTATTAGGGCTTGATTGTCTATCCGTTGCGCTTCACTCCATCCTGAGAATGTCACCCTATCCAGATTCTGAGTATCTATGTACTGTTCGTGTACTTTCCGCACATTCTCAAGGTAATGACTCAATTCCCCAGTCAAATAGCCGGCAGCCGCACGAGCAAGGGCTTTTTCCGCCGCTTTTAACTGTTCTGGGGTCGGATTTGTGGTTTGATAGGTTTCTTTAGCCCTATCCTCAATATTATCGGGGTCTGTGGCATTGAGCAGGGCTTTGGCCATATCTCCCAAAGTTGCCCCTCCGGTGATTTCTTTTATCTTTTCGGCTTCTTTTGGCGTGATTTGTCGTTCTAATCGCGCAAAACGACAGGCTAGGGAGATATAGGCATCGCTATCGTCTGTTCCCATCATAATGCCCATCATCAGGTCTTTTAAGGGGACACTGGATTTTCTTTCCAGGGGCCGGCTATCGGTTTTGGCTGATTGTTCCACACCGACAGCATCGATGATAATAAAGTGAGTTTTGGCAGAAAGGGCGGATTGAGAGACTTTTTTGAGACCATCATGGTCAAGGGTGCGTGTACCTCGTCCTTTCATCTGTTCGTAGTAGTTTCGAGATTTGACATCCCGCATAAAAATTAAACACTCAAGGGGTTTAATATCGGTTCCCGTGGCAATCATATCGACTGTGACGGTGATACGGGGATTAAAATAATTTCTGAACTGAGAAAGCACAGATTTCGGGTCTTCTGGCGATTTATAGGTAACTTTTTTGCAAAAATCGTTCCCTTCGCTAAATTCTTCCCGGACTATCTGAATAATATCGTCAGCATGGCTGTCATCCTTGGCAAAAATCAGGGTTTTCGGGACTTCTTGGCGATGGGGAAATAATTCTGGCAGTTTATCGCGAAAGGTGCGGATAATTTGGCGTATTTGGCTGGGATTGACCACATCTCGGTCAAGTTGCTTGCCGGTATAGACAATATCCTCATCCGGTTGTACCCAGCGTTTTTCACGGGTTAATTTTTCCCTTTTTTCGATGTATTCCCTGAGAATACGCCCGCCATTCTTGGTTATCTCCGTTTCTATAGTATAGACTTGATAATCTACGTTTACGCCGTCCATTACCGCTTGTTTGTAGCTGTATTCACTAACCACATTTTCATGGAAAAAGGCAAATGTCCGCACGTCGGGAGTGGCGGTTAAACCAATCAGAAAAGCGTCGAAATATAATAAAACCTGTTGCCAAACGTTGTAAATCGAGCGATGACACTCATCGATGACGATAAAATCGAAGAATTCAAGAGGAACTTTCGGATTATAGACCACGGGGACCGGTTGTTTCCCTTGTACTAATTCATTCGGGTTGGTTTGTTCGGCAGCCTCATCGAGACTTTCCCCTTTAAGGATAGAATAGAGTCTTTGAATGGTTGAGATGCAGACCTGAGCATCTTTGGCCAGATAACTGGAGGATAATCGCTGAACGTTGTAAAGTTCGGTAAATTTTCGGTTATCATCATTGGGAACAAAATTCCTAAACCCCCCTTCAGCTTGTTCTCCTAAGTTTTTGGTATCGACTAGAAATAACACCCGTTTGGCATCGGCAAACTTTAGGAGACGATAAATAGCGGTAATAGCGGTGAAGGTTTTGCCGCTTCCCGTGGCCATCTGCAGCAAGGCCCGGGGAAAATTTCGCTTAAAGGAGGCTTCTAAGTTGGTAATAGCTTTAATTTGACATTCTCTTAGTCCATTCGGGTCAAGGGGGGGAATATCTTGCAGTTTATCCCGCAAGCTTTTGGGTTTATCTTGCCATTCTTGCAGGGTTTCGGGTTGGTGAAAGGAAAAAACAAGACGGGAACGAGGTTTCGGGTCGCGGCGATTGGTAAAGCGCGTCAGCTTGCCTGTGCTTTCGTAAATAAGGTTAAGGGGCCGGTTATTGATATATTTCAGCTTACTATTAGCGTATTTGTTTGATTGTTCCTCCGCCACCGTTAAGTACAAGCCTTTTTCCTCTCGTTTGGCCTCAATAATACCGACGGGTTCTCTATCCACAAACAGGACATAATCAGCGAATCCGCTATCGGTTGGATATTCCCTGATAGCCACTCCCAAACTGGTATTGAAGTTGATTTCTTTTTTATCTTGGACAGACCATCCCGCTTGACGCAATTGTTCGTCAATCAGTTCACGCGATTGGTTTTCTGGGGTTTGATTGCTGGAAGGCATGGTTAGCAAATTTGGCGCGATAAGCTGACTAATTTAACAGCAAATGTCAATATTTAAGTAGGTAGGTATTGAAAACTTTCAGATCCCCCCGCCTATCGGCACCCCCCTTATCAAGGGGGGCAGGGGGGATCGAACCTAAAATCCATTTTTAATTTAATTATAACCAGCTATTTATCTTTATCTAAGCAGATTTTAGAAAGTTTTTTTTTATCTTAATATTAATTATCAGTGGTCGGAGATAAGGTCTTAAGAAATGTCAATTATCGCTATTCTTACTGACCCTCAATAAATTAAGTACCTAAGCAAAATTAATTACACATATCTAACCCCGCTCTTGCCTCTTGCCCCTTGCCTCTTGCCTATCTTCACTAGGAAATTAATTTTGCACGACTACTTAAAATCAGATCATAAATGCGATCGCTTGCTCAATTCTCGATGATTAATCTAGAGGCTAAAATCAGCAACTGAGACAATTAACCTTTTTCCAGCTACCGAGTTTAGGTGGTAAGCTGTTGACTATCTAAATTACTCGTTAAGACTGTCTATGAGCAGGGAGAGGCAGTTAGAGCATTTGTACTAAATTTTCAATACGCAGTTTAAATTCAGTGCAGCTTAGTCCGCTAAACGGTAGTGAACTTGACAATGTAGTTGATATTGTTACCGAACAGGGACTAAAAGATAGAATCAGAGAGCGCATACTTAGGGCCGGCTGAATAAATCTAAAAACCTTGTTGGGTAAGAATTTTAGACTTTTTGTCAATCAAAAAATACCAGATCTGGGAGTGAGCAGGGAGAAAATTCAGGTACTTTTTCCCTGAAAATTAGGATTGACCCTAAATAGCTGGGCAAAAAATCAAGAAAAACAGCAAAAAAGCGCAGTTACCCCCTTGACAAATAGCCAAAACTAGGCATTAGTTAAATTTAATTATTTTTTAATAAAAACCGCCTTCTATCACCAGAAAAAGCTATCGGTAGATTTTTATCCGAGTAATGTAATCATCTTTACAGCTATCGGGGATCAAAGGATGTTACGGTGAAGGAGCGATGACAAACCCACTTTAAGATCACCCCAATTGCTATGGCACAGATTCTCGATCCCCTCCCCAACGGCAAGAAAAATAGTATTCTTTGTTGCTATGTCAATGCGACCAATCATATTCAAATTGTTCGCATCACCAATATTGCTAACTGGTATTTTGAAAGGGTGGTTTTCCCCGGGCAGCGTTTAGTATTTGAGACCCTAGCGGATGCTTTCTTAGAGATTCATACGGGGATGATGGCCAGTGCCATCCTTTCCGATAATATCCCCTGTGAACGCCTTTATATCAGCGATGGGGATGACGATGACTCCGACGGTCAACTAGAGGGGGAAATATTCTACCCCCATTCCCTAGAGGAAAGTCAAGGGGCGAAAATTGACAATACCGTACCCTTCGGTTTAACTTTAGCTTCCGCCTAGCTAATAACCTAATCTGATAATTCCCCTCGCACGAGAATCACAGTGCAATTAACCGCACGGGCAATCGTCGAGGGGATATTGCCATTTAATAACTGATTGAGCAAACTTTCCCTAGATGCACCCAAAAGCACCAAAGAACAGTCTTCCGATTCCACCAGATTAATTACCGCCTCGGCCGGAGAGGCCGAACGAATCGGTAAAGGCACGACTGGCTGTGCGATCGCTTTCTGTAAAGATGCTTGTAAAACTTCCAAAATAGACAGATCTGGCAGTAACTCCGTCGGAGAATAGATTTTACATAACCAAAGTTTGGGATAATCCGAAGACTCGGACAAGGACAGCAAACTAGGCAATAATGCTAAGGCGCGTTGGGCATTGGGACCGCCGGCGGTGGGAATCAGCCAAATCCTTTCCCGGTTAGGATCATTGGGAAAACAATCCTTTGTACCCAATTTTACCAAAATGGTTTCACAGGGAGCTTGGGCGATCAAAGTATCGACTAAAAACCCAAAAATCGCCCCAGTAGTGGATCTTTCCCCCGTCCAACCCATAATTAATAAATTGCTGTGTCGTTCGCGAATCGTGGCTAAAATCCCGTCGGCGATATCCTGAGCCACCGAAATTTGTGTATGAACAGAGATATTCTGCTGTCGCGCTAATCTTTCCAGACGATGAAGTAATTTGCGTCCTTCCCGCGTATCTACCCGGACTTCCGCCGGAGAACTAAGACGAGGTACAGTAATCACATAGAGACAATCTATCTCATAATTGCGTTCACGGGCGACAGCAGCGGCAATTTTAAACAAAGCGGTAGCGGTGTCGGGATTGGCAATAGGTAACAAAATCCGGCCTATTCCCACAGCCGGAGAACGAGTTTGATAAACCACATAGGAAGGGGTAGTGGGTTGGGGAAGTTGACAAACCCCCCCCAATTGATCAGCTTCCACACGGATAATATCAGTGCGGGTGATGATCCCCACCAGTTTTTGACCATCGGTAACGGGTAAACGGGAAAGCTGATAGCGATTTAACAGAAATAAAACATCGCTTAAAGCTGCTTGGGGAGCTACAGTAATCGGATTGGGAGTCATGATCTCCCGCAGCACGGTTTGACTGTTTTTTGATCGCCATTTATCCAGATCACTTTGGGTAAAAATCCCCAATAGTCGCCCCTGTTCCACCACGGGAAAACCGCGATGATGGGAACGAGACATAATTTTCACCACTTCCCCCAGGGGTAAATCCGCCGGCAGAATTTCCACCTGCGATTGCATCACATCTATAGCCGACAGATGGGCCAACACATCATTAGCAGGGGTTTCCTCGTTGAGAATAATACCACTAGCGGAAAGTAAATGCTGATAGAGGGAACCGGGGCGAATGCTTTCGGCAGTGATATAAGAAACGGCACAGGTCAACATCAGGGGCAGCACAACATTAAAATTGCGATGCAGTTCAAAGACAATCACGATCGCCGTTACCGGAACCCTGACTACTCCCGTAAAAAAAGCCCCCATACCGGCTAAAGTATAACTAGCTTCGCTGCCGAAACCCATAATTTTCGTCTCGATTCCCCCCACCAGAAACCCCAAACAGGATCCCAACACCAAAGCGGGGGCGAGGAGTCCTCCGGGGGCGCCAGAACTATAGGAGATCATGGTCAGGAAAAAATAGACCACAAAAGCGAGGGCGGTATTCTGCCAACTTAATTCGCCTGCCAGCAAAAATTCGCGTAAACCGGTATTATCTCGAAAAAAGTCGGGTAAAAAAGCCACTACCGTTCCCGATAAGCAGCTGACCAGACCGATACGCCAAGCCAGAGATAACCGCCAACGCCGCTGCATCTGGCTACAAAAAAGTATGCCTTGATTGAATAAAGCCCCCAATAAGCCCGCTAACACCCCCAAAAGGACATAAAAGGGTATTTCTTGGGCAGAGAAGCTAATATTGGCATATTCAGTGATGATCGAGGGGGTATTCTGCAGCATCATCGAAACCACGGCCCCGGTAAAGGAAGCCACGATCGCCGTTTCTAGGGTCATACTGGAAACATCGCGCATTAATTCCTCGATCACAAAGAGGACTCCGGCGATGGGAGTAGTAAAACCGGCCGCTAACCCCGCAGCTGCCCCGGCTGCGATCATCTGACGACGGTGATCGGGACTGGTGGGCAGCCAGACACTTAATTGGGCCGCTAGGGCTGCCCCGATGTGTACCGTGGGGGCCCGACGACCAAGGGTTAAACCACCGCCAAGGATCAGGATCGCCCCGATCATTTTTACGACGGCAACGCGCCAAGACAGGGGCAAAGGATATTTAGCTAAGGCCGCTTTTACTTGGGGAATACCACCCCCGGCGGCGGCGGGGGAGAAGTGTTCCACAATCCAACCGGCACTGTAACCGAGCAGAAAACCGCCGAGGGGCAAAACTAGGAAAGGAGAGGAATTGGCTACTAGATGCACCCGCCAACCACCTAACCAACCGATGCCCAATTTCAGGATAATAGCGGCAAGGGCGGAGAGAATTCCGATTAAACAGGCGACCAGTAAAGCATAACGACTATCGGTGGCGCTACGTCCGAAGTGTTGGGATTTGAACCACTGACGGAGGTTTTGGTGACGGGCAAAAAGTCCCATAATTATCAGGGAGAATCAAGGCAATGGCGGAGCGAGGATTTATTTCGGGTTCTCATTCCTCGTCTCTTTAATCATAGGCCGTTAAGTTCTGTCACCGTTCACCTTGTTTCTACCGGTGGACTCAATAATAGTCTATCGATGGGCTAGGATCAAAGGTTGTCGCTATCTTTGAGCGGAGGATATAAAACTTGTCATTGATTGACCATATCTCTACAGTAGATCTATTTTGTGGGGCTGGGGGGCTAACCCATGGTTTTGAGAAAGCTAGACTCAAGGATATTCCTTTGTATGCTAATCAACTATTTTCTGTTTTTCGCTGATTTCTGTTCTGGCAAATCCATCGGGTTTGTTAGCCATCTCGAAGTTACTTGCAACTATCATTTTATCTAATCAATCATCAATGTCTTTGCGGACAAAAGCCGCTCCACTTCCCTTGACAGCAGCTTTTCTGAATAATTAACTATATAGTGATATAATGATGTTAATTTGGCTCAAGTGCCGAAGCTCTTATCATATTTTTTAGCTAATGTCAATAAAGTTATGAAACGATTTCTATTATTATTTTGTGTTCTCGTCAGTTTTTTGCTATTTATTAGCCTTCAAATCGATTTTTCCTTGTCCGCACTAGCTCTAACTCGACAACAGCTAGAAGGACCGGGGCAGCTGTTGTATCAATCCCGTCATAGTTTGCGCGATGATACTGGTAGTCCTTGGCAGGTGGTGTTATTCAAACGGGTTAAAGATGGGGAAACGGTAGAAATTAGTTTGCGCTTGGTGGGATTTCCAGAGGGGATTGAGTTTCTTCACCCGGAAAGATTAACGATAACCACTGCTAAAGGCCAAATTTTAGCGGCTGAGGATGCTTTTGCCCAAGAATCACCCGCAGCTAACGTTGGTCAATACAAGATGCAGGATATCTTAGCGCAGCTACCCGTTACCGAAGCGATCGAGCTTTCCCTACCCCTAGACAATCCCCGCTCTCTCAGTATCCCGACTCCTGTACTTTTAGAATGGCAAAGTCTGCTTTTTTCCGTAAATGTTTGACTTTTTGGGTTAGGGTGAAAGGTGGGGGAAATCCCAATCACCGACAATAAAAAAAATGCTCAATTAGCCACGGTTTCAGCTATCACCACTACAATAAAATCACTACCAAAATTTCAATTGTCTGACTACAGTTCTAAAGCTTCGTAGATGTATAATTTATTCAGAAAACCGACGGTACTGAAGTGATAACTAGGTAAAGGGGGAGGGAACGATAATTCCGTTTGATAAACGCTGAAAATGAGAAAATTCTTTCTGGATGTGTTAGTGGCGATCGCTTCTTGTAAAAAAGGATTACCGGTATCCACCAACATTTTACAGTAACCCCGCAAGAGAGCTTGCACCTCGATGGAAGCTTGCGCCTGAGCGCAGACATTATCCTTAAGATAGCTAGTTAACCTCTGGGAAGCGTATTGTTCGTAATCTTGACGATTGGGGTTAGTTGTCAGCAATATTCCCGCAATTCCCCCTAAAACCACCCCTAACACCATTCCCCCTAACCGCGCCAATTTCATAAGCTCTCAAATCATCACTCACTTACCCTAACCATAGCCTGAATTAGGATAAAAAACCTCTTGTCAACCATTCGTCTTGTGCTATACTTGAAAAGGTGTACGGCGAGCGTAGCCAAGTGGTTAAGGCAGTGGATTGTGGTTCCACCACTCGGGGGTTCGAGTCCCCTCGTTCGCCCTCTTTTCAAGGATCGCTAATTCTTCCTTCCCTATATCTTCCCTTTCGACAAAGGATTTCTCGGCTGGTGAGAGAGAGTCTATCTTTCTCTAGAAAAGTCGCATTTCATCCATTGCTTAAAAAGACAATGGCTTTCATGCTCCCGTGTTATTTCGGTAAAATAAAAGTCCATCTTCCTAAGCACAATGACGAGAAAAGAACGGCCCCACTCGTGGTTCTCAAGAAAACCCTTGACCTGGCAACAATCGCGGGCTATGTGGCGCGATTTATGGTTAGAAGCGTCCCTCGATTTTCCCTATCTAGCTTTGATTGTTAGTTCTTGTGCGATCGCTACTTTTGGCTTAGTCGCTAATAGCGCGGCCGTGATTATTGGGGCGATGATTATTGCCCCTTTGATGTTGCCGATTCGTAGTCTAGCTTTTGGTGGTTTAATTGGTAGTTGGCGATTAATTCGTAAGTCGGCCTTGGCGATTTTAGTCGGTACGATTATCGCTTTAGTGATAGCTTGGTTCCTAGGATTATTGATCGGAATTTCCGAATTTGGTAGTGAAATTCAAGCCCGTTCTCAACCAAATCTTTTAGATTTAGGAGTGGCAATTACTGCGGGGGCAATCAGTGGTTATGCCAAAATAGAACCGAAAATTTCAGGTACTTTAGCGGGAACAGCAATCGCCGTGGCTTTAATGCCGCCAGTTTGTACGATTGGTTTAGGATTATCCCAAGGGAATTGGGTGCTGAGTTGGGGGGCAACTCTGTTATATATTACCAATTTATTAGGCATTGCTCTCTCCTGTTTGTTGGTCTTTTTGCTGGCAGGTTATTCTAATTTTCATCGGGCGCGTAACGCTCTAATTTTGACTTCTATCCTGACAGCAGTGCTGCTAATTCCGTTAGGAATAAGTTTTGCAACTCTGGCCAATCAAGCTCGTTTAGAAAGGTTGATCAAAAAAGCTTTATTACAACGAACGATTACTTTTCAACGGGCAGAATTATTGGAATCTTCGATTAATTGGCTCAATCAACCTCCCCGGGTGAAATTAGTAGTGAGAACCGCCGAAAGCATTACCCCCAGACAGGTAGAATTGTTGGAAGAATTTATTACTAAGGAAATGGGGCGACCTTTTCAATTAAATGTCTTGGTTTCTAAGGTTAATGAAGTCACTGCCCCAGAATAAAGTCGAGAAAATTAGCTCAAGTAAGTAGTCGTGCAAAATTAATTTCCTAGTGAAGATAGGCAAGAGGCAAGAGGTGGTTAGATATGTGTAATTAATTTTGCTTAGGTACTTAATGACAAACAAGGATTAATTTGCTATCTTAATGTTTGATATTTAATCTATAGGTAGGGTTCAGGTGAGTGGCGGCAATCGACCAGAAAGCACGGCTTATGTGCGGATAATTAAGCAATCTTGGCAAACGGGGAAATTAGAGGGAGAAGTGCGGACGGAACAATATCAATGGCGTTTTCAATGGCATTTTCTTCAAGGCAAGTTATTAGTACAACCTTCCCTAGGTAGGGCTTTGATTTTTGAACCCTTGAATCGGTTTTTAGAACGCTGCGATTATCAATTAGAACCGGGAGGAGATTATGAATTTACAGTGCGCTCAAAATTTTAAATATGGGGGATTGAATTACAGCCTTTCTCCTAAGGATGAAGTTTAACCTAATTTGGCCTCATAAAAGGAAAACTTTGTACCTCATCATTAAGATAACAGCCTATTGAACAACAGAAATTGACGGTTTATGGACAACCCGGCCGAGATACTAGGTTTTTACAGGAAGTTTTTTGATTTAAATCCCACCGGTTAGGCTAAAATTCAGCCATACTAAAGCGTTATATTAACGATAAGAATTTTTAGGAATAAGGGAAATGACTCAAGGACAGAAGGTTTCAGTGGGTATTGTCGGCGCTTCCGGATATGGTGGCGTACAGTTGGTACGTTTGCTCAAAGAACATCCCTTAGTAGAATTAGTCTATCTGGGGGGCGATAGTAGCGCTGGGAAACCCTACAGTGATTTATATCCCCATCTCGGACATAGCATTAATCTTAATGTGGAGGCGATCGATTTAGACAGAATTGCCTCCCGTTGTCAAGTGGTTTTCTTGGGTTTACCCAATGGTTTAGCCTGTGATTTAGCCCCTCCTTTGATCGCTAAAGGGTGTAAAGTCTTGGATCTGTCAGCAGATTATCGTTTTACTAGCCTAGAAACCTATAGTAAATGGTATGGCAAGGAACGTCAGGACCAAGCGATCGCATCTACGGCTGTGTACGGTTTACCGGAACTTTATCGGGAAGATATTAAAAATGCCTCTTTGATCGGTTGCCCCGGATGTTATCCTACTGCTAGTTTAATGGCGATTTCTCCCCTGTTAAAACAGGGTTTAATTCTCCCGGAAACCACGATTATCGATGCTAAATCGGGAACTTCGGGAGGAGGAAGACAAGCTAAGATTAATATGTTATTGGCAGAAGCAGATAGTTCGATCGGGGCCTATAATGTAGCGGGAAAACACCGTCATACTCCTGAAATCGAGCAGATTTGCGGTGATTTAGCTGGTCATGAGGTGCGCGTCCAGTTCACTCCCCATTTAATGCCCATGGTTCGGGGTATCCTGTCCACAGTCTATGCAACTTTGCGGGATCCCAATCTGGTGCGGGATGATTTAATCACTATCTACAATGCTTTTTATCGTGCTTCTCCCTTTGTCAAAATCCTACCGGGGGGAGTCTATCCACAAACTAAGTGGGCCTGCGGTACTAATTTATGTTATCTCGGTATTGAAGTGGATCCGAGAACCGATCGAGTGATAGTAATGTCAGCGATCGATAATTTAGTTAAGGGACAATCGGGACAAGCGGTACAATGTCTCAATCTCATGATGGGTTGGGAAGAATCCCTTGCTTTGCCGCAAATGTGTTTTTATCCTTAAAAATTCGGCTTGGGCGCAAGCTTTGCGCCCCTACATTGCAGCCAGTATGATTGGTGAGGACCCATAGTGTACGCCCTCCCTTCGATCAGATTCGCTCATCACCATAACCTCTTAGCCAATCAATTCTAGAAACCTTGACTTATTCGACTGGGATCACCTAGAAAGGATCTTTCAGGAATCGATCCTTGAGTCGCTTCTGGGAGAATTTGCCAGTGTTGATCTAAAGCTTGTAACACCCGGTCCTGCTGATTTCTGAATCCCTCGATATTGCCACTACCAGCATTCATAATTACAAACCAAACTTTACCCCTTTCTTGGGTGGGAATTTCTCCGGCTAAGGCGCTAACTTGGGCTAAAGTTCCAGTTTTAATCATCACTCCTTTAGGAATGGCCCGCCACTGCATAGTTCCTTTGGTATCGCGTCCCCCCACCGGAAATAAATCAGCTACTTTGATCGGTTGATTGGCTAACTTGCGATCCAAGGCCTTGAGAATCTCAATAACTGCCCGGGGAGACAAGCGATTTTCTACCCCCAATCCCGAACCATTAATTAATTGAATTTCCTCCTCTCCTACCCCAGTAATTTTAGTATTAATTGCGTCCACTGCCGCGGGGCCACCGAGCAGTTCCGCTAACATTTCTGACATGACGTTATTACTATAAATATTCATTTGACGCAACAGTTCCGTTAAAGTTAAGGACTGATGACGCAATAATAATCGGGCATTTTCGGGGCGAATTTGACTGGCTCGAACCATGCCCAAAATCTTCACCTGTGGGGCTTGTGTGCCGCTAGGAAGACTCTGAAAAGCTTTTTGGGTTTCTTTTGACCATTTCGATTGATCAAGCCCAATTTTCAGCAATTCTCCCGCTTTGAGGGGATCGGTTTGAAAATTCATGGCGAATTGACCCGTAATGATCAGATCGCCTTTGACCTGACGGATACCTAATTGATCGAGGCCATTGCCCACTGCGATCGCTTCTTCCCAGACAAAGAGAGGATCTCCTGACCCTTCAATAATTAAATCTCCCTCTAACACCCCGTTTTTGACCTCTCCCGTTGTGTAAAAACGAGTAGCAAAACGATGATCGAGGGGCCAGGTTTCCACGGCGGCGAGAGTAGTGGCGATTTTGGTTAAAGAAGCCCCCGAAGCGGGCAGATTACCCTGATGATCGGCTAAATCAGCCCATTCCGTCTCAATTAAGACCCGTTGTTGACTAGAGTTTAAACCTTTTTTCGTCAAGTCTTGCAGATAATCGGCCACGATCGCCGCTACCCGGGGATCGGGAGCGGTGGGAAGGTCAAAAATAGGCTGATTTTGCCAAGAAATTAGGGGAATATTGGCGATCGGTTGGGGTTGCCCCCCCAGCCAACCGAAGAGAAAGCCGAAAACTGCAAAATTAAAAACTGAGAACATCTTTTCCTTAATCGCAATGATGCCTTATTGTATAGAGATGATTGGTAATTTTTAACAATTGCTCGATCAGAAAACACTAATCCTCGATCGGCCAGCTTTTCTCAAGAGCTGCCGCTCAACTTATTAAAGATTTCTATCCCACTGACTCAATGGCAGAAACGGCATTAAATCGGGCAAGAATCGCGGTAGATGCGATGGGAGGTGACTACGCTCCCAACGAGATCATCGCGGGATCGATGCGAGCTTCCGAAGAATTAGATGTAGAAGTATTATTAGTCGGCGATTCTGAACGGATTGAGGCTTATTTCCAGCATCATCCCCGTCCCAAGAATCTCACGATCGTCCACGCAGAGGAAGTGGTGGCCATGGACGAAGAGCCGATCACCGCTATCCGTCGCAAACCAGCGGCCTCGATTAATGTGGCCATGGATTTAGTCAAACAAAATCGCGCCGATGCGGTGGTGTCCGCCGGTCACTCCGGGGCAGCCATGGCGGCGGCGTTGCTGCGTTTAGGTCGTTTAAAAGGAATCGATCGCCCGGCGATCGGTGCGGTGCTGCCGACGATGTTAGCGGGTAAATCGGTGATTATCCTCGATGTCGGGGCGAATGTGGACTGTAAACCCAAATATTTAGAGCAGTTTGCCCTAATGGGGACAATTTACAGTAAATACGTTATGGGGGTTGAAGAACCGCAAGTCGGTTTACTCAATATCGGTGAAGAAGCCAGCAAAGGTAACGATCTCGCCCTAAAAACCTACGAATTATTAGAAAATAACCAGCAAATTCCCTTTATCGGCAATGCTGAGGGCCGGGATGTGCTATCGGGACAATTTGATGTGATCGTCTGCGATGGTTTTGTCGGTAATGTCCTGTTAAAATTTGCCGAAGCGGTGGGGGGAATTATCCTACAAATTCTCAAGGAGGAATTACCTAGGGGGATACAGGGTAAAGTCGGGACGGCTTTAATTAAACCCAATCTTAAACAGATTAAACAACGCATGGATCATGCGGAACACGGTGGTGCGCTGTTATTTGGAGTCGATGGGGTCTGTGTGATCAGTCACGGCAGTTCCCAAGCGCCTTCAATTTTTAACGCCATCCGACAGGCGAAAAATGCCGTCGATAATCGCGTTTCTGAGCGCATTCAAGCCTACAATGACCACCATCATCAATTAAAAGAGTTGTCGGTGAACGGTGAAGATTAAGCTGTCAGCCATCTTGAAGGGGTCAGGAGACGGGAGACTCCGAGACAGGAGACAGGAGACTATTTTTATTTATTCTTCCCACTTCCCACTGATAACTGACCCACTGATAACTGATCACTGATAACTGATAACTGAAAAGGGGGAATATTTTGAACGGATTCGGGGCAGCAGTCGTCATTACCGGTTGTGGTTCGGCCACACCAGCGCAATTTCTCAGTAATGAAGAACTCAGCCAAATTGTCGAGACTTCTGATGAGTGGATTAAAAGTCGCACCGGCATCGGTAAACGCCATTTAGCGGATCAATCGGTGTCTTTGAGCCAATTAGCGTCCCAAGCGGCTATTAAGGCTCTAGAAATGGCTCAGGTGTCGCCTAGGGACATCGATCTGATTCTCTTGGCTACTTCTACCCCCGATGATCTGTTCGGTAGTGCTGCCCAAGTTCAAAGTCAGATCGGGGCCAATCGGGCGATCGCTTTTGATCTAACCGCCGCCTGTTCGGGTTTTCTGGTGGGATTAGTCACCGCCACTCAGTTTATCCGTACTGGTACTTACCGCAATGTCTTGGTTATCGGGGCCGATGTTCTCTCCCGTTGGGTGGATTGGAACGATCGCGCTACCTGTGTCCTCTTTGGTGATGGGGCAGGGGCGGTACTTTGTCAAGCAAATGATACAAAAGATAACATTCTCGGTTTTGAACTCCATAGCGACGGCAGCCAGAATAGTTCTCTTAATCTCGCCTATCAGGGGGAGGAATTGCCCCTTAAGCAGGGGATAAGGGTTCAAAAAGGGACCTATAAGCCTCTAACAATGAACGGACGGGAAGTCTATCGTTTTGCCGTGGCGAAAGTGCCAGAGGTCATCGAAAAAGCTCTCTATCGGGCTAATTTAACCACCAGTGACATCGATTGGTTAGTTCTGCACCAAGCTAATCAAAGAATTATGGACGCGGTGAGCGATCGCCTGAAACTGCCTCCAGAAAAAGTGATCAGCAATCTCAGCGAGTATGGCAACACTTCCGCGGCCTCGATTCCTCTAGCTCTCGATGAAGCTGTCAGGAGTGGTAAGGTCAAAAAAGGTGATATTATTGCTTCTTCCGGCTTTGGTGCTGGTTTAACTTGGGGGGGGATTATCTTCCGTTGGGGAGATTAATTCAGTGATCAGTAACCAGTAAATAGCAAACAGTAAACAGTAAACTTAAAACTCACATCTGATAACTGATAACTGACCAAAACACAACTATCTATCTATTTTAAGAACTTATGAAAACAGCGTGGATATTCCCGGGACAAGGATCGCAAGCGTTAGGAATGATTGGAGATTTAGCGGAAAGTGCGCTTGGCCAAGAGAGATTAGAAATAGCAGAAAAAATCCTCGGTTGGTCGGTGTTAGAAAAATGTCAAGGGGATGAAGAAACCCTATCTCGTACTCTTTATACTCAACCTTGTTTATTTGTGGTGGAGAGTATTTTAGCGGATTTGTTGCAAGAAAAAGGTCATTTTCCCGATCTAGTTGCCGGTCATAGTCTCGGTGAATATTCCGCTTTGTATGCGGCCAGGGTGTTTAATTTTGAAACAGGATTAAATCTAGTTCAAAACCGTTCCCGTTTGATGGATGGGGCCGAAGGTGGTAAAATGGCCGCCTTAATGAAATTTGAGCGCACCAGTCTAGAGACAGTGATTAATCAGACGGAAAATGTAGTTATTGCTAATGATAATAGTGCCGAACAAGTGGTGATTTCTGGGACTCCTGAAGCGGTGGATTCGGTATTAGGTCAAGTGAAAGTTAAGCGGGCTATGCCGTTAAAAGTATCCGGGGCTTTTCACTCTCCCTTGATGGAAAATGCCGCTATTCAGTTTCAGCAGATTTTAGAATTAGTTAATTTCCAAACAGCGAAAGTTCCCGTGATTTCTAATGTTGATCCAAGCAATCCTACCCAGGACGGGGAACAATTAAAAAAATATCTAATCCAGCAGATGACTAGCTCGGTTCGCTGGCGAGAAATTATGTTAAAGTTGCCGGATGTGGGTGTGGAAAAAGCGATCGAAGTGGGACCGGGTAAAGTTTTAACTGGTTTAATTAAACGAACTACTCCCGCAATCGAGTTAGAAAATATTAGTCAATTAGCTGATATATGCAAGGGTAGCGAAGATGTTAAATTGCAGGGTTCATTAATTGGTGTTGGTTAAATTATCTAGCAATATTTTCGATGAAGGAAGTAAATTGATCGATACCTAGCCAAAAATTTGGTTAGGTATTTTTTTAGGAAACTATCATAACT
The DNA here is from genome assembly GCF_048564745.1 of Microcystis sp. NCBI lineage: Bacteria > Bacillati > Cyanobacteriota > Cyanophyceae > Chroococcales > Microcystaceae > Microcystis > Microcystis sp. Next base: position 3,929 of record NZ_JBLZRT010000129.1, on the reverse strand, counting down.
TCTACTGTTTCTCCTGCTTGTATAGTAGTTTTACCCTGGGGAATTATGGCTAAAGCATTAGTACCCGCTAAATTAATTAAATTAGCCGAATTGTGTTGTCCGGAAGCGAGTTGAAATTGATAAACTCCCTCGATAATTTCTATTTTTCCCCAGAGATAAACTTCCCTTTGTCCCTTAGATTTGAGAGTATCGCGGGTGATAACTCGCAGAAATTTGTTCTGATAATCTGTTAATCCCGATAATTTTTTAATGGCTATTTGCACGAAGCGCCAACAGGAAACTAAAGCAGAGACGGGATTACCGGGGATACCAAAGTAAATACAACCGTTAGGAAAAGTAGCAAAGGTTAGGGGTTTACCCGGTTGAATAGCAACGCTGTCAATCAGAATTTCTGCTCCTAATTCCCCTAAAATTCCCTCGATATAATCGTAATCTCCCACGGAAACACCGCCGGTGGAAAGGACGATAGCACTAGAATTAATGGCTTTTCTGATAGTTTCTCTGAGAAGATCGGGATTATCTTTGATTATACCTAAAGGTGTGGGAATTGCCCCTAAACTGGCGACAAATGCGGTTAAAGCGTAGCGATTCGAGTCAATAATTTGACCTTTTTGCAGGGTTTCATCGGGATTAATTAATTCATCTCCCGTGGAGAAAATTGACACTTGGGGACGGGAAAAAACTGTTAATTCGGTAGCTTGTGCCGTGGCTAAAACTGCTATTTCTGGGGAATTAATGGCAGTACCGGCTTTTAATAAGGGATTTCCCGCTCGATAGAATGTGCCGCGTTGACGCACGAAAAGACCTATTTTTTCGGGAGGGATAAGAATTGCCACTCGCTCCCCTTGTTTTTGAGTATTTTCCTGCATAATAATCGTATCACTGCCGGCGGGTAACATCGCTCCCGTAAATATTCGGGCTGTTTCTCCTGGTTGAATAATTATTTCGGGAGCTTTGCCGGCGGGAATTTCAGCGATAATCTTTAAAGTAACGGGATTTTCTGGGTTAGTGTCTTTGACATCTTCGTAGCGGACAGCATAGCCATCCATTGCGGAATTATCCCAATAGGGAAAGTCTAAATCACTGCTGATATCTTCGGCTAAAATGCGCCCAAAAGCTGCCTCTAGAGAAACTTTTTCTGTTTCTGGTTGGGGTTGAATTTGAGTTAAAATTATAGATTCTGCTTCTTTGACTGAGTACATGGATTAAACAAATGAACCGATTAGCTAGATTAAGGGTGGAAGATATACAAGCTTGGATACAGGAAGTGCATTTATCGGATAGCAAGGGTCAGACTCCCTATTATATTCCGGTTTTGAACCAAGTTCATCCCGAGGTTTTCGCTCTCCAGATTCACTGTCTTGAGGGGGAGATTTTGTCTTGGGGGGACGAAACTGTAACTTTTCCTTTGATGAGTGTGATTAAACCTTTTTTGTTATTATATCTTTTAACTCATTTAGGGGAAGATGCTGTTTTTCGTCGCGTGGGAAAACAAGCTTCTAGTTATCCTTTTAATTCCTTAACTCAACTGCAAGAGGATCGAGGTTTTCCCCGTAATCCTATGATTAACAGTGGTGCGATTGCCTTGGCGGATTTATTAGCAGGATCAACGCCGGAATCTCGCTGTGAAAATTTGCTTTTATGGTTAAATGAAATGGGTAATTGTCAATTATTTCTTGATCGCTCTGTGCTTGAGTCTGTTCACTCCTATCCTAATACCCACAATCAAGCTTTAAGCTTAGAATTAGAAAAAAATGGTTATATCAGTCATCGTTATTTAGCTCTAGAAACCTACAATCAAATCTGTTGTTTATCTGGAAAAATTGCCGATCTTGCTAATTTAGGTAAGTTGATTTTAGCTGCTCCTTTTGGCGAAATTATTCTAGAAATTATGACTAATTGTGGACTCTATGAAGCTTCCCAACAATTCGCCCTTGAGGTAGGTTTTCCCACTAAATCGGGAGTCAGTGGCGCTTTATTATCAATTGTACCGCAACAGGGAGCGATCGCTTGTTATAGTCCCCTGTTAAATGAGCAAGGTAATTCAATTTTAGGACTTAATTTATTAACAAAAATAAGTCATTTTGTCAAGGAAAATTAATCTATGAAAATAAGCCTTAATTCCTCAAAAAAACACCGATTCTATTTGGTAATTATCTTGCTGATATTTATGGCTTTATGCGTCACCAGTTTATTTTTCCCCCTACCAGAATCTCTCAATTATGATGAAGGTTATCATTATGAAAGTGGACTAGAAATTCTCAGAGGTAGGGCAGCACAACGGGGCGATGAAGATATTTATCATCGCAATATTATGCCAGCTTCAGCGCTGCCTCCCCTAGTCGATCAAACAATACAAAATCTTTTTCATATCTCTAAATATCTAAACTTAGAAAATAAGTTTTTTGGACGGTTTGCCACGATTATTATCTCAGTAGTTCTAGCCATATATGTTTTTATCTGGTCAAAACAACTCTATGGATTATCAGCAGGATTCTTGGCTTTAATTATCTATATTCTCGACCCTAATATTATCGGGCATTCACGGATAATTACTCAAGATGTATTCGGAGCCGCCTCAATTTTTATTGCCAGTTACTATTTCTGGTCTTTCCTAAGATTTGGTGGCAGAAAAAATCTAGTTTTAAGTATATTAACTTTTGGAATTGCCCAGATTTGCCGCTTGACAGCCGTTTATTTAGTTCCCATCTATGTAATTTTAAGCGTAGGTTTTTACCATCGGGAAATTATTCAATCTATTCAACAGAAAAATATTTTAGTTATTCAACAAGGAATTAAGCGCAGTATTTTCTATATATTAGCTCTGATTTTATCAACAATGTTAATCATAAATATTGGTTATTCTTTCGAGGGAAGTGGCAGGCAATTAGGAGATTATCAGTTTCTCAGTCAGAGTTTTCAACGGCTGCAAACCAATCCTATCTTCAAATCTTTACCGATTCCTATTCCCGCCGCTTATTTGCAAGCATTAGATTTCGGAAAGTATAAACAAGAAACGGGTTTTGGTAGTGGAATGCCCTATCTTTTGGGACAGTTAGGATTTATAGTTGATCCAGTACAAGGATTTAAAATTAAGGGATTTCCCCAATATTTTCTGATTGCTTTTCTCTATAAAGTACCGATAGCTACCCAAATATTTATCTGGTTGGGATTTATCAGTTTATTTCTCTGGAGAAAACAGTTAAATTTTTGGCAGAATGAAGCATTTTTGATTATTCCCACTGTCTTATATTTCATCTTAATGAGTTCTAACACTGCTCAAATAGGTATTAGATATATTTTAATGATTTTCCCTTTTTTATTTGTCTTTGCTAGTCGTATTGTTACCAGTTGGGCAGCTTATAAAAGACCCTATCGCATTTTAATTATTGTCCTGACCCTTTACTTACTAATTTCCAATCTCTCCTATTTTCCCCATTATATTTCCTATTTTAACGAATTGGTTATTGATCGCAAAATGAGCTATCAAGTTCTGGCCGATTCTAATTTAGATTGGGGACAAAATAAAAATTATCTGCAAGACTATCTTCAAAAACATCCCAACGCTCTCTTTATTCGTTATGACCGAGATAATAAACTTAATTTAGTCATCGAGAATCAAAAAGTTGCACCCCCACAGGTTTCCCTCGATAATCCGATTAATTTACTGGTGATAGAAGCTAATCAATTAATCGGTATTACCACCGATTCTAACCATTTTTACTGGCTGCGTTCCAGTCGTAAACCTATTGATCATCTTGCTTATAGCTACCTAATTTTCAAGATTTCCAGCAATTCTCATTTTAAAAAGTAACAAGTGATACAGACAGAAACAAAGCTTTAAGCAAGCTACAAAATGCGCTCCCGCGAGTGCGACTGCATCGCAGAGAAGTGAGTATATAGAGTATTTATACTCAAAATATTTGAAA
>NZ_JBLZRT010000128.1:0-1055 GCF_048564745.1 Microcystis sp. | reverse complement strand
CTTGTTCCCTATCCTGTTGGTAAAGTGGAGCTAAACGCATAATAAACTCCCTATCCTCCTGTGTTTTTTTCGATAACGCTTCTAGATTTCTACTCAAATTATACAATAAGTTTAAGGAAGCCGATTTTAGGGGATTATTCGGTGATAATCTCTCTAATTCATCGATAGCTCTCTCTCTTGTTCCTCCTCTACCCAATAATCTTAGCCATAATGTCTCTGGGATTGCGGGTAATTGATGAATGACGACAATAGCTGTACCGAAACCCTGCGGGAGAAAATAAACCCCTTCTCCCCAATTGGGTTGTAATTGAGCCGTAAACAGGGATAAAATGCGCTCACTAGCTGTGGGAGTGAGAATCCATAACCTAGGTATCTCCTCCTCTGATATTCTCTGTTTATTTCTCTTTGCTTCTCTGTGGAAGATTTCACGAATAGCAAAGCGCTTGGACAGACAATCATTGATACCATCAAGGGTAATCCCATTGCGATAGGGTTCCAATAAACAGGGATTTTGGCATAATTTGCCTAATAGTCCTAACTGAGAGGGAATTTCAGAGATATTAGGACTAAAATACACATCAATTTCTTTAATTTCTGAGGTGACTTCTTTGCTGACAACTACTGTACCGTAGGGAGAAAGAAGGGTTTCTAAGAAGTCTTTGCTAAATTTATCCCAAATAAAGCGAGTCAAGGGTGCAACCAGTTATCTAAATCTGTCAAAGTGCTAAAGTCTAATAAAGCGAGTCCTAAGTCTTCTAACCGCTCCACAGGAAGGTTACGGATGGTTTCCTCAAGATTCTGGGGTATTTCACCGAAACGTCGTTGAAGTTGACGGAGGAGTAAATACGCTTCTCCCTGTTGTCTTCCTTGTTGAATACCTTGCTGTAGTCCTCTTTTCAGTCCCTCTTGAATCGCTTGTTCCCTATCCTGTTGGTAAAGTGGAGCTAAACGCATAATAAACTCCCTATCCTCCTGTGTTTTTTTCGATAACGCTTCTAGATTTCTACTCAAATTATACAATAAGTTTAAGGAAGCCGATTTTAGGGGATTATTCG
>NZ_JBLZRT010000127.1:0-21300 GCF_048564745.1 Microcystis sp. | reverse complement strand
TCCAGCTACATCAAATGTTCCAAAAAAATATAGAAGAGCTAATGCAAATTAGCCGCTATCGGTTGAAGGATTACATCAAAGGACAAAGAGCGATATCGCTTGCCCTATCTACCTTCTAGCTCGCTTGTCCCCCTCTCAGCTAAAAACCCTAAAAAGCACAGAAAAACCCATCATTTCATACTGCGAAATTATACCATAATCGCTGGAAGTATTGCAACCTCGTAAACAAATGAGAATTATTTTCAATAAATTCTTAAGAAAAGGTAAATATTGCGAAATGTAAATTCAAATATTCTCAACTATTAAAGCTTGTTTGATATAAAAAACTTATAAAAAGTTGTAATTTTTACTGACTGATTACTGATGACTGACTGAGGGAAACTTTAAACAGGAGTGACAACTGCTGTTAAAGCGGCAGTAACCGCGTCCATCGGTTGATTACCGTCGATATGGTTAAGAGTCCCCTTTTGACCGTAATAATCTAAAACGGGGGCAGTTTGGTCGATATAAACCTGTAGGCGACGGGCGATGGTTTCTTTGGTATCATCTTGACGACCGCGTTGCATGAGACGCTCAATTAAGACCGTATCTGGTACAGCCAAATTAACCACAAATGTGTAACTATCGGCCAATTCTTCCAGTAATGCGTCTAAAAAGCTCGCCTGTGCCACCGTGCGGGGAAAACCATCAAGAATCCAACCCTTAGCACTGTCAGGCTGTTTTAAACGTTCCTGAATTAAACCTAATAACAACTCATCGGGGACTAATTCGCCCTTTTCCACATAAGCTTGTGCTTGCTGACCAAGTTCTGTCTTCTCTGTAATTGCTTGACGTAAAATTTCACCGGTAGAAATATGGGGAATCGTCAGAGATTCCGCTAATTTTGCCGCTTGAGTACCTTTTCCCGATCCGGGCGGTCCCAAAAATATCACACCGATCCGTTTGCTCATGGATTAAATATAGGGTTTTAAGGGAAAAAATAACCAGTAACCGCTAAAAGGTCACTGGCTGACTATCTAACTACTGTTTAATCATGCCCTCATAGCGTTGAGAGATGACATAGGTTTGAATTTGTTTCGCCGTATCGATCGCCACCCCCACCAGAATTAACAGGGAAGTTGCCCCCAAACCGCGAAAAGTGGTGACACCAGTAGCGCTTTCTACTACAGTCGGCACAGTAGCCACCAAACTTAAAAAGAGAGCGCCCAAAAGGGTGAGACGATTCAGCACCCCTTCCAGATAATTAGTAGTAGCGGTCCCCGGTCGAATCCCCGGAATACTGGTCCCCATTTTTTTCAGGTTTTGGGACATATCCTTGGGGTTAACGATCAGGGAAGCGTAGAAGAAACTAAAACCGAGAATCAGTAAGCTATAAAAAGCCACATAACCCCAACTATCGGGACGCAGAGCATTAACCAACTGAACTAAAACCTGACCGACCGGGTTATCCGTGGGTAAAGCTTGCACCAATTGGAAAGGTAAGACCAACACTGCCGAGGCGAAAATAATCGGCATCACGCCCCCTTGATTGAGTCGTAGGGGTAGATAACTGGTTCTTTCCCGATAGAGACGACGACCCACCTGACGACGGGCAGAAACAATCGGAATCCGACGGGTTCCTTCCTGAACAAAAACAATGCCGATAATCATCACCAAGAAAACCAGCAAGAGAATCACCACTTGAGCGATCGCTTGTCGGCCACCCTGTTGAGCAAAAGTAATCGTATCACCGAGGGTTTTCGGTAAAACAGCGACAATGTTGACAAAAATCAGCAAAGATGCTCCATTTCCCAGACCGCGTTCCGTAATCAGTTCCGAAATCCACATCACGAACATAGAACCGGCCACTAAAGCGAGAACCGTAGCGGCGATCGAGGGTAAAGTTCCAGCCACAACGCCGTTAGCCACCAATAAACCGAGAGTAATACCGATACTTTGAATAATTGACCAAGCAAAGGCAATATAACGGGTAATTTGGGCAATTTTTCGCCGTCCTGCCTCTCCTTCATTTTTCTGTAAATCTTCCAAAGAAGGAAGGGCCGCGGTGAGTAGTTGCACGATAATTGAGGCGTTGATATAGGGAAGAATGCCGAGGGCAAAAATCCCTAACGTCGATAATCCTCCCCCAGTAAACAGGTCAAGGATTCCCAAAGCGGCGTTACTTTGAATAATTTCTGCTAATCTTGCCCGATCCAAACCGGGGATCGGTACAAACATCCCAAAACGGAGCAGAACCAGTAAACCCAATGTAATCAACAAGCGACCGCGTAAACCAGCCGCTTGTGCCATTTGCATAAACGTTTCCTGTGCCGTGGGAGCCTTATCACGACTGACGACCATTAACAGTTACCTCTAGTGCAGTTTTTTTATGGGAAAAAGTAATCGAGGGGGAAAACTTTCTCGATTTTTTTAAGATTTCCCCTGTCTTTCTTATGATATAGCAATCCGGTCTTGGGGATTGGGTGTTAGGGTGTGGGGTGTAGGGTGTGGGCTTCGGCCGTGAGCTCAGCCGAACGGGTGTAGGGTGTGGGGAGAACAAAGCTGCCCTTTGACCTTTGCCTTTTGCCTTTTATCTCCTGTCTCCTGTCTCCGTTAAATTTCTTCCCAAGTACCTTGAGCGGCGGTAATTTTCTCTTTAGCACTATTGCTAAAAGCGGCGGCCTTCACCTTGAGGGGAACGGTAATTTCACCATCACCCAAAACTTTTAAAGGGCCGTCGTTGCTGGTGAGAATTTTAGCTTTTAGCAGACTTTCCAGGGTAACTTCCGTATTAGCGGGTAAAGAAGCCAATTTTCTCAGATTAACAATCGTGTATTGACGGGGGTTAACCAAAGGAAAATGCTTTAATTTGGGTACCCGACGATAGAGGGGCATTTGTCCCCCCTCAAAACCGGGGCGAGTCCCTGTCCCAGAGCGAGATTTTTGTCCGCGCATTCCCAGACCGCAACTAGCGCCCTGGCCGGCCGAGACACCCCGTCCCACACGACGACGGCGTTTAGTGGACCCTGGTTGGGGGGCGATTTCGTGGAGTTTCATGGTGATCTCTCTATGTGTACAAATGTTCTATAGATACGCCTCGATCCTTAGCCACTTCCGAGAAAGTGCGGAGAGTTTCCAGGGCGTTAACGGCGGCTCTAGCGTTATTGAGGGGGTTATCGCTACCGAGTTGTTTAGCGAGGATATTTTTTACCCCGGCTAATTCTAAAACGGTACGGACAGCACCCCCGGCAATAACCCCAGTCCCCGGGGCAGCCGGACGCATAAGCACCTGAGCGCCACCGGAAGCCCCCCGGGTGAGGTGAGTGATGGAACTAGCTTTAGTTAAGGAAACTTCAATTAGTTGTTTTTTGCCATCGGCCACGCCTTTACGGACGGCCCCGATCACATCCCCTGCTTTGCCGACTCCCACTCCCACCTGGCCGTTTTCATTGCCGACCACGACGATGGCCCGGAAGCTGAGTTTTTTACCACCCTTAACCACTTTACTAACCCGGCGGATCTGGATGACCCGCTCTTGCCAAGTGGTTTCTTTTTCTTTTTCGCGGTTGCCTTTGCGACGTTTTGCCATAGTTTTATCAGTGTTGAAAGGATATTTTAGAAGTTTAAGCCGGCTGACCGAGCCGCTTCTGCTAAGGCTTTGACGCGACCGTGATAGAGATTGCCACCGCGATCAAAAACCACTTGTTCAATGCCTTTGTCTCGGGCCCGTTGGGCTACCAGTTTACCCACGGCAGCCGAGGCTTCTTGGGTAGCGGTGGATTCCAATTCCCCGCGCAAGCTGGCCTCTAGGGTAGAAGCGGCCGCGAGGGTATGTTGGGCTACGTCGTCGATAATTTGGGCGTAGATGTGGTTATTAGAACGAAATACGGATAAACGGGGCCGTTCAGCAGTGCCACTAAGTTTGCGACGCACACGCTGGTGACGACGACGGACTGATTCTTTGCGACTAAGTTTCATGGTTTATTTTTTACCTCCTTTACCGCCTTTACCGCCAGCTTTACCAACTTTGCGACGGACGACTTCACCAAGATAGCGAATCCCTTTTCCTTTATAAGGTTCGGGGGGACGAACTTCGCGGATTTTAGCGGCAATGTTACCGACCGCTTCTTTGTCGATGCCACTGACGATAACTTGGGTGTTGTTTTCTACTGCTACGGAAACACCATCGGGCATCTCCATCTCCACGGGTTTACTGTAACCAACATTAAGAACTAATTTACTACCCTGCGCCTGGGCGCGGTAGCCCACCCCTTGGATATCGAGGCGTTTTTGAAAGCCGGTAGCGACTCCTTCCACCATGTTGGCTACTAGAGTTCTACAGAGTCCGTGGCGTTCTCTGGCGGTACGGGAATCGTCTTGACGGGTAACGAGCAGGGTTTCGCCATCTTTGTCGATGGCGACGGCGGTGGGTAGGGTTCTCTGGAGAGTTCCTTTGGGTCCTTTCACCGTCACGGTAGCACCATCGATATCGACGGTGACTTTATTGGGAATAGGAATCGGGCGTTTGCCAATACGAGACATAACAGTTATCAGTTATCAGTTATCAGTTATCAGGGAAGAGTTATCAGTGGGTCAGCTATCAGGTTTAAACTGGGAAAGGCTGACGGCTGATAGCTTATCCTTGTTTACCAGATGTAGCAAAGGACTTCGCCGCCAACGTTTTGTTTACGGGCCTCGCGATCGGTCATAATGCCTTTAGAGGTGGAAACAATGGCGATGCCAATGCCACCGAGGACGCGCGGTAAGTCTTTACTATTGGAATAAACTCGCAGGCCCGGTTTACTGACTCTGGTGAGGGTAGTAATGATCGGTTGACGGTTTTTGCCTTTATATTTGAGGGAAAGAACTAATTGAGATTTAATCCCCTCACCCACTTCCTCAAAGTCAGCAATAAAGCCTTCGTCCTTGAGAACTTGAGCAATACTGCGCGTCATCCGCGTGGTGGGAATTTGAGTAGTGGTCTGCCGAACCGCGCAAGCGTTACGGATGCGGGTCAGCATATCCGAGATGGTATCGTTAGCAGACATGAATTACCTGTTTTTCTCCTAAATTGGGATCAACATCAGTGGTCAGTTATCAGTTATCAGTTATCAGTTATCAGATTTGAGTATTAAGTGAGTAGTATTAAATAGCAGGTTCCTGCCGTCTTTTCACTCAATCACTGTTGACTGTTGACTGTTCACTGTTCACTTATTTACCGGTCACTGTTTACTTTTCTCTTGATTGATTTATCTAAAGGGCATTCCCATCTCTTTGAGGAGGGCGCGTCCTTCTTCGTCGTTTTTAGCGGTGGTGATGATTGAGATGTCCATCCCGCGAATTTGATCGATTTTGTCGTATTCAATTTCAGGGAAGATCAACTGTTCACGAATGCCTAAACTGTAGTTACCACGACCATCAAAACTGTTACCACTGATACCGCGAAAGTCGCGAATGCGTGGTAAGGCGAGATTAATCAGACGGTCTAAAAAAGCGTACATTCGATCGCCGCGCAATGTCACCATGACACCCACGGGCATTCCTTCGCGAATTTTGAAGCCAGCGATCGCTTTTTTGGCTCTAGTCACTACTGGTTGTTGTCCGGTGATGGTGGACAGTTCTTCCTTGGAAGACTCCAAAGCTTTGGCGTTTTGTGAAGCTTCCCCAAGACCGCGGTTAACAGTAATTTTGATAACTTTAGGTACTTGGTGGATATTGGTATAACCAAATTGTTCTTTCAGTTTCGGAACAATGGTTTCTTGATAGGTGGTTTTTAGTCTTTGGCTCATAGTTTTTCTGCTTGCTTTTCCTGGGCTTGGTCAGGAACTAGAATTGATGGGAAACTAATCGATAATTTCGCCAGTTTTCTTCAGTATCCGCACTTTCCGACCGTCTTCGGTAAAGGTATAACCCACCCGACTGGCGATTTTTTTCTTCTCGGAATAAAGCATCACTTTGGAACTGTGAATCGGTGCTTCGTAGGTAACGATTTGACCCGATTCTCCTTCCTGTTGGGGTTTAGTATGTTTGGTGCGGATATTAACTCCCTTGACCACCACGGTACTTTCTTGGGGTAGAGCGCGTAAAATTTCGCCCACCTTGCCCTTATCGGAACCGGCGATTACTTGAACGACATCCCCTTTTTTAACGTGCATTTTTTGCCTTTGGGGCGGGGTTTGAATGTTTTTCTTACTCATTTTTTTTGACCTCAAAGTGTGAAAAGTTTTAGACTAGCCATCAGCCAATTGCCTTGGTACTTTTCACTTTGATCAGAGAACTTCTGGGGCTAAGGAAACAATTTTGGTGTAGTTTTTATCGCGCAATTCCCGAGCGACCGGACCAAAAACCCGCGTACCTTTGGGATTACCGTCATTATTAATAATCACGGCGGCGTTATCATCAAAACGGATGCTCATGCCACTATCGCGACGGACGGTTTGACGGGTCCGTACAATCACCGCAGTGACCACATCGGATTTTTTCACGGGCATATTGGGGATAGCGTCCTTAACCACGGCGATAATTTTGTCACCGATGCCACCGTAGGTACAGTTACCTGTTCCCAGCACCCGCAGACACATTAGTTTCCGCGCCCCGCTATTATCAGCGACATTTAAGTAGGTTTGTTGTTGAATCACGGTTTTTACCTAGGTGAAATTTAATTATCGGTTAATATTTCCGCCACTTGCCAACGTTTGGTTTTACTGAGGGGGCGGGTTTCACGAATACGAACTCGATCGCCTTGTTTGGCTTGATTTTCTGGGTCGTGAGCCTTAAATTTCTGGGTTTTCACGACGATTTTGCCGTATTTAGGGTGAGGAGAGCGGTTTTCAATGGCTACCACTACGGTTTTATCCATTTTGTCGCTGACTACTACCCCAACTCTTTCTTTAACTGCCATAGCGGGTTATGCCTCCGGGGTGGACTGGGCTAGTTGGCGCTCCCGTTCTACGGTCAATAATTGGCCGAGACGGTGGCGGGTGTGTTTGAATTCGTGGGTTTTTTCCAAGCGGCGGGTGGCCTGTTGCAAACGCAATTCAAACAGTTTCTTTTTGGCATCGAGGATAGCGTCGGCGATGTCGTCATCGCTCATCTTCCTCACTTCGGCGATTTTCGGTAGAGCCATTAGACAAAATCCTCCTCGCGAGTGATAAATTTGGTCTTAATCGGTAATTTTTGGGCGGCTAGACGCATTGCTTCCCGGGCTACCGGTTCGGCTACCCCGGCAATTTCAAACATAATGAACCCCGGTTTAACCACGGCCACCCAGAATTCGGGGGAACCTTTCCCGGAACCCATCCGGGTTTCTGCAGCCCGTTGGGTGACGGGTTTATCGGGAAAAACGCGAATCCAGATTTTGCCACCCCGACGAATATAACGAGTCATTGCCCGTCTGGCGGCTTCGATTTGACGGGAAGTAATCCAACAGGGTTCGGTGGCTTGCAGGGCGAAATCGCCGAAATTAATCGTATTTCCGCCGGTGGCCAGCCCGCGCATCCGTCCGCGCTGTTGTTTGCGGAATTTTGTTCTTTTGGGACTTAACATGAGCTATTTACCACTGATAAATATTAGGGATCAGCCTTCGCTAGAGCGATCTTCAAACTGTTGACGGCGACGCTGTTGACGGCGCGGTGCTTGAGCGGGAACGGCGGCGGCAATTTCTTCTTGGCCAGGGATAATTTCGCCCTTAAAGATCCAAACTTTCACGCCTAGAATCCCGTAGATGGTGCTGGCGGTTTTATAGGAGTAATCGATATCAGCCCGCAGGGTATGGAGGGGAACTCGTCCTTCCCGCACCCATTCAGTCCGAGCGATTTCTGCCCCGTTGAGACGACCGCTAACTTGAATTTTGATCCCTTTGACTTCGGCCCTTTGCGCCCGTTGGATGGCCTGGCGGACCACACGACGGAAGGAAACCCGTCTTTCTAGTTGTTGGGCGATGTATTCGGCGATCAGGTTGGCATCGGCATCAACGCGAGCCACTTCGATGACGTTAATGCGAATTTGACGCTGGCCACCGAGGGCTTTTTGCAAACCTAGGCGCAGCTGTTCGATTCCCGTGCCACCACGACCGACGACGACCCCGGGGCGGGCAGTGTGGATGGAAATATCTACTTGATCGGCCTTGCGTTCGATGCGAATATCGGCGATACCGGCATTAGCGAGGTTTTTTTCGACGTAATCACGAATGCGGCGATCTTCTTGCACTAATTCGGGGTAACGTTTCGCGTCGGCATACCAGCAAGATTTATGATCTTTGATAACGCCGAGACGAAAACCGAGGGGATGGATTTTTTGTCCCATTGTGGTTTTTTTAGTTAAGGTGATTAGTCTTTGTTGCTAGGAGCGACGGCGACGGTGATATGACAGGTGGGTTTGCGAATTTGGTAGGCGCGGCCTTGGGCCCGGGGTCGAAAACGTTTTAGGGTCGGTCCGCCATCGGCAAAGGCTTGGCTAACTACCAAAGTGGCGGGATCGAGTCCTTCGTTATTTTCGGCGTTGGCAACGGCGGAACGCAGGACTTTCAGGATCGGATCACAGGCCCGGTAGGGCATAAATTCGAGAATAATTAGGGCTTCCCGATAGGAGCGACCGCGAATCTGATCGAGTACCCGTCTGACTTTCAGGGGTGACATCCGAATATAGCGGGCGATCGCTTTGACTTCGTTAGAGGTATCGATGGTCATTTCAGTTATCAGTTATCAGTTATCAGTTATCAGTCATCAGTCTTGGTGATTTATGGTCACGACTCTTCGGCCTTGCTCAGAGGCCACTATCTAGCTGACGACTGAGGGAGTAGCGGCTGATTTATTTCCGTCCTGCTTTTTTGTCGCTCTTGGCGTGGCCGCGGAAGGTGCGGGTGGGAGCGAATTCACCGAGTTTATGACCGACCATCTGCTCGGAAACATAGACGGGAACGTGCTGTTTGCCGTTGTGAACGGCGATCGTGTGACCGACCATATCGGGAATGATTGTCGAGGCCCGGGACCAAGTTTTAATCACTTGTTTACTGCCCTGGGCGTTGAGTTTTTCGATTTTTTCCATCAGGTGGCCGGCGACAAACGGCCCCTTTTTCAGTGAACGACCCATAATTTTCAGTCAAAAGTAAAGTAATAATTTCTAACCCTGGTTACGACGGCGCACGATCAGATCGCTACTGCGTTTTTTCTTGTTGCGAGTTTTGCGACCGAGGGCGGGTTTACCCCAGGGAGTCATTGGGCCGGAACGTCCGATGGGAGCGCGACCCTCTCCACCTCCATGCGGGTGATCCACTGGGTTCATGACGCTACCCCGAACATGAGGCCGTTGACCGCGGTGACGGGTACGGCCGGCTTTACCGAGACTGATGTTTCTCGCTTCGGCGTTACCGACTTTTCCGATGGTGGCGTAGCATTCACGCCGGATCATGCGTACTTCCTTGGAGGGGAGGCGGATGGTAACGTAATCGCCTTCTTTGGCTACCACTTGGGCGAAACCGCCGGCAGCCCGCACCATTTGACCACCGCGACCGGGGACGAGTTCGATGTTATGAACTTCTGTCCCTAGGGGGATGCGACTTAAGGGTAGGGCATTACCGACCTCGAAGGGAGCGTTTTCTCCGGCGATGACCGTATCACCAACGCCTAAACCGGCGGGGGCGATGATGTAGCGTTTTTCCCCGTCTTTGTAGAAAAGCAGGGCAATGCGGGCGTTACGGTTAGGATCGTACTCGATCGCCGCTACTGTGGCGGGAATATCCCGTTTATCGCGACGAAAATCGATAATCCGGTAGAGGCGTTTATGGCCGCCGCCCCGGTGACGACTGGTAACGACACCGCGATTATTACGCCCTTGTTTGCTGTGTTTGCGATGAGTTAGGGACTTTTCCGGTTCGGTTTTGGTGATCTCTTTAAAGTCGGAGATGGCCGCCTGCCTTGTCCCGGGGGTTAAGGGTCTAAAAGAACGAATACCCATAGTTTAGTTTTCCGTTATCGGGTTTCTTGGTGGTTATACGTCGGGATAGAGGGCGATCGAGTCGCCTTCCGCTAGGGTCACGATGGCGCGTTTGTATTGGGGTTTGTAACCGAGGAAACGGCCGACGCGTTTTTTCTGACGAGAGGGGCGGCTGGTGTTCACTTTCGTTACTTTCACGTCAAACAACAATTCGATCGCCGCTTGAATTTCCGGCTTGGTCGCTTTCAAGGCGACATCGAAGACGTACTTATTTTGTTCTAGGAGCAGGGTGGCTTTCTCGGTGACGATCGGCTTTAGGATCAGATCGGCGAGTTGCCTGGCTTCAGTTTTAAGCACCATAGACCTCCTCAATTTTGGCTAGGGCTGCGGCGGTGGCGATAACTCGATCGGCTAGGATGACATCATAGACGTTGAGACTATCGGCGCGAATAATTTTGAGATTGCAGATATTACGTCCCGATAAATAGACATTTTCGGGAATTTCCGTCAGAATCAGCAGAATTTTTTCCTCTGGACTGGCTCCCCAGCGACTTAAGGCAGCGGTGAGTTCTTTGGTTTTGGGTTGGGAGAATTGTTCGGCGAAGCTTTCAACCACGATAAAGTTATCGGCCTGGCTGATCAAAGCGGTTCTCAGGGCTAATCTTTTCTCTTTGCGATTGACCTTAACCTCAAAATCTCTCGGTTTTGGTCCGAAGATGACACCGCCACCACGCCAGAGGGGAGAACGGATCGAACCGGCCCGGGCGCGACCGGTGCCTTTTTGCCGCCAGGGTTTGCGACCACCGCCGCGCACTTCCGAGCGGGTTTTGCTGGAGGCGTTACCTTGGCGGGCCGCCGCTAGATGGCTGACGACGACGCGGTGAATTAGGTGTTTGGCGGTTTCGGGTTTAGCGGTTTTCAGTTCCAGGGTGCCTGTTCCCGCTTCTTCCCCTTGCCAATTTTTGACTGTGTAGTTAACCATGGCTTTAATCTTTCCTTGCCCTATTTACCAAATTTCTTGGCGGGGGTGATGTTTAACAGGGTTCCTGGTTTGCCCGGGACGGCTCCTTTGATCAGGATCAGGTTGCGTTCGCTATCGATTTTGACCACGGACAATTTGCGGATGGTCACTTGGGTTGCTCCGTATTGTCCGGCCATTCTCTTACCCGGGAAAACCCGGCCGGGGGTAGTACCGGCACCGGTGGAACCGGGGAGACGGTGGTTTTTGGAACCGTGGGTCATGTTACCGCGCTTGAAGTTATGGCGTTTTTGATAGCCGGAGAAACCCCGTCCGATGGTGGTTCCAGCCACATCGACTAAATCGCCTTCCTGGAAGATAGCGGCGGTAATTTCTTGGCCTAAAGTGTAGGCGGATGCGTCCTCGAGGCGGTATTCGATTAAATGCCGCAGGGGGGAGACACCGGCTTTGGCTAAATGACCGAGTAGCGGTTTGTTGAGGGCTTTTTCTTTGACGGTTTTGTATCCCACTTGGATGGATTCATAACCGTCGGTTTTTTTAGTTTTGACTTGGGTGACGGGACAGGGACCGGCTTGAACGACGGTGACGGGAATGGCGACTCCCGTTTTGTTGTCGAAGATTTGGGTCATGCCCAGTTTTGTACCGAGGATACCGATAGACACGGATTGTTCTCTTTATCTTTACTAGACGACAATCAAAAATAACGTGGCCGTGGCTATAGGAGCGAGAAAAATCTTTCCCGCTTTATCAGCCTGCCCAACTTGAATAACTTTTTTCGAGTTATTTAAGCTGGCATCCCGTTAAATTCGTAAGTAGGACTAGACAGGGTTGCTGGTTCTGCCTAGATTGTTGCTGGTCTTTGTTTCTTGGGGACTTAAAGGGTTTATCTTCAGTATCCCGGCGAAGACCGAGCGGCCAAGGCGGTTCTGCTCGGTAGTGCCTTTAGCACCACCTAACACCGATTTTGGCCACAATCAAACATTATATAATATTTGTGACTTTTTAGGCAAGAGGTTTTTTAGTCACCGGCAATGATCCTATCTAGTCCGGCTGAAGGAAGGGGTGACAATGAGGTTAAAGTCTAGGCTGGGTGCAGGGTCTAGGCTGTGGGGTTCTGGGAAAATCTCCTCGCTGTCACCCTTCAAATTGATTAACTTAATTCTCCCTGCTTGTCACCCCTTCAGGTTTCTGGTGCTTTTTTAGCCAAAAAGTTCGCAAAACTATTTTATAGCAAGGCTTAAACTGATATTCAGCAGATCGCGATTATAGTAGTTATCTTAATGGTGAGGTAGAAAGTTTTTGTTTTGGGGGAACCGGTCGTCGATATCAAATTAGGTTACACTGCTTGATGGGAATTGCTTTCAATGGGGGGGGATGACAGCAGGGTACTATCATCCCTTGTTTGGAGGTTAAATCGCTTCGAGATCTTTTTCTCCGGTACGGATGCGGACGATCTGTTCCACGGGGGAGATGAAGATTTTACCGTCTCCGATTTCACCGGTACGGGCTGCCGAAATCAGCTTATCGACGACCATATCGACTTGCTTATCTTCGACGACGATCTCGATCTTGAGTTTTTGGAGAAATTCGACGGTGTACTCGGAACCGCGATAACGTTCCGATTGACCTTTCTGACGACCGAAACCTCTAACTTCGGAGACAGTCATGCCGACAATGCCCGCGTTAACTAGGGCGATTTTCACCTCTTCCAGTTTAAAGGGTCGGATAATCGCTTCTACTTTCTTCAAAATATCTATCTCCTCGTTGCGTGACGATACCTTCTTGGTGAATTAACTGTTAATTCTAAACGCAGAATCCCGACAATAGCGCTTAAAGTCATGATTTCTTCAATTATTGGCCTTGGCCACAGTCTTCACCGTGAAAAATTTCTGGGTGGGAATTGGCCCACCCGCAGCCATAAATAAACCAACTAGAGAGATAATCCTAACTGAAGACCAAAAACACCGTGAACTAGCAGTAAAATTAGGGCAATACTGCCGATATAGGCGTGAATAGTCCGGAAAAGTTCTTTTTTACCGCCAGCGAAGCCAGTGAGGGACAATAATCCATTAAAAGCTAATAAACCGATCGCGATCGATCCTGTCCAGAAATGGCTGCTTTCGAGGATGGGATGTTTCTGCATGACTAGGGATAAAATACCACCGGTGTAACCGAGAGCGATAAATAAAAACAGCCAGGGGGCGAGTTTGCGGTGATCAGTCCGATTTTTGGCCACTACTTCCCCATCTTGGCTTAAACGGCTTTGCCAACCAGCATAGGCAGTATAACTACCCATAACTAAAACCACGATCCCCATCATAACTGGATGTCCCCAATGAACGATCGGTTCGGGAGTTCCGAGACTGCGAAAGGCAGCGGCGATCGGCTCTAGCGCATCACTTAAACTTTGATTCATGTTTGTTACCTAACTTTACAAAACCCTTTTGCCTAAGATTTTAGCCGATCTCCGACCTGGAAAAACTGCGGTTAGCCGAAAAAATGTCAAGCCTTCGCTAAATTTCTTAACATTTCAGCTAGACATAAGCGGAGAAATATAGAATAAAGGCAGGGGAAACCAGGGATCCCCACGGGGATTAACCCCTAGGAGGGCATTATGACTTATCTGCTTAAAGATCGGCGATCAGCAGGGAGACTATTAGCTAGTTACTTGACAGAATATACCAATAGTGCTAGGGCGCTAGTGTTGGCTTTGCCCCGGGGTGGGGTTCCGATCGCCTTTGAAATTGCCCAAAGGTTACATTTACCGCTAGATCTGTGTTTGGTGCGAAAATTAGGTGTACCGGAGCGAAAAGAGTTAGCTTTTGGGGCGATCGGTCAGAATGGTGTGCGGGTAATCAATGAAAGTATCGTTGACGACTTGCACCTATCGGAGGCGATGATGGAAAGGGTAGCAAAGGAAGAAATGATCGAATTAGAGCGACGTGATCGCTTATATCGAGGTGAACGCCCATTTCCAGTCTTGAAGGGGAAAACGATTATTCTAGTAGATGATGGGATCGCTACGGGAGCAACGATTAAAGCGGCGATTCTGACCCTTAAGGCTGAAAATCCCGCTGCTATTATTGTTACCGTTCCTGTTGCCCCGCCGGAAGTCTGTGATCAATTAGAAAAATTAGTCGATCGAGTAATTTGCCTACATAAACCCTACGAATTGAGATCGATTTCTCTTTGGTACGAGGACTTTTCCCAAACCAGCGATGAGGAGGTGCAAACACTTTTAGCCAGCGTCGATAGTTCTTTGATTCCAGTTTAGGGAGATGGGGAGTGGGGAAGTGGGGAGAAGGGTGTAGGAAGACCACTTCGTGTGCCTTGCGGGGGGAGAATAAATAACAGCAATCTCCTGAATTCAGAAGTCAAAATTGAGACTTCAGAGTTCTAACTTTTGACTTCTAAGGCATCGGTATCAACGGTATTAGTTGGGGAAGAGACTTCAGTTTGATTATTTACTCTCCCTGGACGGCGATTGCGATAATCAAGAACTAATCGCGATAATTCCGTGGTTAAAAGGGTGAGGACAATCCCATCATCGATCCAACCAATAATCGGGAAAACGTCAGGAGAAATATCGAGGGGACTAAAAAGATAAACCATAGTTCCCAGAATGATAATCCAACGATATTTAGGGTGAGTGATTTTGCTGCTGTACCAGTTGTAAAAAGATTCAACAATCGGTTTCATTAATTTGTCCTCGTTGACGGCGATAATTTAATTTTGTCAGGTTCTACTTGGGGGTGATAGTGCGGTTTTACACCCATTATGTAGGGTTATCCCCGCTAATTATCCACTAAAAAAGCCCAGAAGAAAATTCACCTTTAGGGATGAGCTTTAAGTATTATTACTGGATGCTTAAGAGGGGAGATAGTGGCATCTTTTCCCGTCCAGGCGTTGGTTAGCTCGCCAGTCAAGCATCTACTGGCCGCTGGAAAAATCGTAACGTATTCGTTCACGGGTTTCCATCAATAGCTGACCGAGCATATTCAATCCAGTTCCATCTCCACCATCACCCCAGTATCTATCATTTTTTGTCTGCTCAATCAGCTTTAGATCACCTGTTGAAAGTATCTTTTCAGTCAAGTCAGGATGTTGTGTAAATTTGGCATATAGAGCCTCTCGCATGACATCATCTTTGATGATTTCCCAATCTCGACGCAGTGGTCTGCGACGATCCCGTCCCATCTCGGCCGCTTCTCGTGCTGTTTTGGCTTGTCGAATTTCTTCTTCATGAGGAGTATTAACAAACTTCTGAGCCTGAAAGTAATGTTCTGAGGTAGGCCATATTCTATCTTTTAGATGGATTGGGTATGGTGCGAAATTTGAGAAAAACCCGTAAGGCTGATTTAAATGGTAAAACTTAATAGGCTCACTCCGAGCGTCGCTTGCATAGTCGATAGCATACTTCGCTAGAGTCGTTTGGATAAGTGTATTAATTTCCCGAGGAAGTGTTGCAATACCTCCGCCAATTGCATAACCAGGTATTGAGCTTTGATTTTGCCATCCCAAAATATCCCATCCCTGATCAAGCAGAAACTTTATATATTCCAAGTCAGATTCAACCACTTGTTGGTGAGTACGTCCGCCATAATCGCTGTAAGTCATCGTAGTAATGGGAGCAATTTGCAAACGCCTTTGTAATGTGGAGTATTTACCTCCCATCAGAGACTCCATCGCTTCCATGACCGCTGCTTGATTGGCTCCTGATGTATTAGTATTCCAATGACCGGATTCATAGGTCTGGTGAATTGTGACAGTTTGAGCATAGTTAGCCGAGTAGGTGATAGCAACACCAGGGGATCCTATACTGATCAGCTTTTGTGCTTCAGCAATAATAGCGAGAGCTTGATCAAATGCGGAAAGATTGTTTCCGCTTTCGTCTTTGTAAGGCAAGTAAAAATTGAATAGACTTCCCATGATAAGCACTTTGATTGAACTGACAAACCATCAAATAGAGATGAATGCCGATTATGGCGGTCTTCATGTTTATAAACTAAAGGATGCGGGAAACTGGTAATTATTGGGACCACGAATGTATGGAAACGTATCAATCAGGCGAAAGTTCAACCATAGGTTTTTAAGCCTCACAAGAAGATATAGTGAGTGGCTAAGATAAGCTGTAAACAATGGAACAGTCAAACTAGAGGCCGCGAGAGGTGAAAGTCTAACCCACGGGTCTGAATGGGAGGGGATGAAGGCGACATTCCCGACCCGTAATAGATGAAGTATAACTTAATTTGGTATCGAGGACTGACTCCCCAAAAGGAAAACTTCCTATCTGACTATTAAGATAACTGCAATAACCGGGTATTCTAGGAAAGTGATCGGATTTCAGCCTTGAATCTATGGAAACCCTCTTTCATCTAGTTACTTTTGCCTTTGTCTTTGCTTTTGGTGCCTCGGTGGGCAGTTTTTTAAACGTGGTCATCTATAGATTACCTAAGGGGATATCTCTAGTTTCTCCCCCTTCCCACTGTCCGAAATGTCACCACAGGTTGGGTAAAAGCGAGAATATACCCGTTTTCGGCTGGTTATGGCTAGGGGGTCGCTGTCGCTGGTGTAGAACCCCGATTTCTGTCCGTTATCCAGCGATCGAAACTTTTACCGGTTTGTTATTTTGTCTGGTTTTAGGAGATTTTAGCTTTTCTTGGCAGACCCTCGGCTATTGGATTCTCCTCAGTTGGTTATTAGCTTTAGCTTTGATTGATTTTGACACGATGACGCTTCCTAACTCCCTCACCCAATCGGGATTAGTTTTAGGGATAGTTTTTCAGACTCTTTTAGGTTGGCAAAATAATCAAAGTGTTATCTATCTCTTTTCAGCGATCGCTAGTGCGGTTTTAGGAGTCTGGTTATTTGATCTGATCCGATGGGGGGGAAGTTTTGCCCTCGGACAGCAGGCCATGGGGGGAGGAGATGCGAAATTAGCGGCCATGATCGGTGCTTGGTTAGGATGGCAAGCATTATTAGTCACCGGTTTTCTGGCCTGCGCTATTGGGGCGGCGATCGGTATGACGGGCATTTTTCTTGGTAAAATGGGGAAAAAACAAGCTATACCCTTCGGTCCATTTCTTGCCCTCGGCGCTCTGATGAGTGTCTTTTGGAGTGATAAGATCATCTCAGCCTATCAAACCATTTTTTTCCCTTTGTTGTAAAAAAGCTATCTTGTAATTAAATCTTGATACAATAATCTTCCGTGTCTTGGATCACCATTAGAACAACCCCGAGCCGTTGGTAAGCCGATTGGCTACAGGAAATGCTCAAAGCTCACGACATCCCCAGTCGCGTTATCGCTATTGGCCTTGGTATTTATTGCGGCCAGGAGCATCAGGCCGCCCTACAAGTGGGTCCCCAAGATCGCTGGACAGCACTTTTGTTATTAAGTCCTCTAGAGGAAAGTCGATAAATTGTCTTTATTTTAAACTATGTCTCTATTTGATTGGTTTGCAAATCGCCAAAAAACAGAACCCAAGGTTCAACAACAACAGGAACGAGAAATAGCCGATGGTTTATGGACAAAATGCCCAAATTGCGGCGTTTTGGCCTATACGAAGGATTTATTAGCTAATCAACTGGTTTGTCTCGATTGCGGTCATCATAATCGGGTGGAAAGTGAAGAAAGAATTCGCCAGTTAGTGGATGCTAATACTTGGAATTCCCTCGATGAACAGATTCGACCGACGGATCCGCTCAAATTTCGCGATCGGAAAAGTTATAGCGATCGCCTGCGGGAAACCCAAGAAAAAACTGGAATGACGGATGCTGTCCGGACGGGAACGGGGACAATCGACGGTTTACCCTTCGCTTTAGGGGTGATGGACTTCCGTTTTATGGGGGGTAGCATGGGATCGGTGGTGGGAGAAAAACTCTGTCGTTTGACGGAACGCGCTACCGATGAAAGTTTACCCCTGGTGATTATCTGCGCTTCCGGCGGGGCGAGAATGCAGGAAGGAATGTTAAGTTTAATGCAGATGGCCAAGATTTCTGGCGCTCTTAACCGGCATCGGGAGGCAAAATTACTCTATATTCCCGTCTTGACTAATCCCACCACGGGGGGAGTCACGGCCAGTTTTGCCATGTTGGGAGATATTATTATTGCTGAACCGAAGGCTACTATCGGTTTTGCCGGTAAACGGGTAATTGAACAGACTTTGCGCGAGAAATTGCCAGAAGGTTTCCAAACATCGGAATACTTGTTAAAACATGGGTTTGTCGATGCGATCGTTCCCCGTCCCCATCTCAAGAAAACCCTGGCCCAATTAATCAGTTTACATCAGCCCTTTTTCCCCTTGTTATCCCCCCTCAACAGCCATCATCACTACAGTCAACCGGAGTTAATCCCCCTGAAAACAGCCCAGGGACAAAAAACAGTTTAATCTTTGTAAGACGGCACTGGAGTTGAAAGTCTGAGCATTTGTACTAAATTCACCCGATAGGCAGTTTAAATGTAGTACAGCTTACTTAACTGGGTTGACAGCGATCGCAAAGTCCAAAAAATTCGAGAGTATGGTAATAAACCTTGAATTGGTGGGATTTTTCGAGTTTTTCTTCCAATTCGTGAACGGGACACTCATTAAAGACGATAGACCGACCGCAATGAATACAGGTAAGATGGTGTTGATCCTGCTGAACGGAACTGTAGAGGGATTCTCCTGTGGCTAGGGTTCTCACCTGCACCGCACCCTGTAGCTTTAGGGATTCTAGGGCGCGGTAAACAGTGGCTAACCCCATATTTTGGTCACGCTGACGGAGTTCCACAAACAATTCCTGAGCGGATACTGCCCGATTTAAGGTTTTGAGTAAGTGGATAATGCGCTCTTGCGATCGGGTGCGTTGGGATTTCATATCAAAAAGGTCAGCGATCAAATTTAATTCTATGCCAAAAAATTATCAGTGCTTTATTTATGTTACCCTGCGTCCCTCGGTTCTCGATCCGGCGGGTACGGCGGTAGAGTCGGGATTAAAGCAATTGGGTTATGATACTGTAGCCGGGGTGCGAATTGGTAAATATATTGAGCTTACCGTGACAGCAGCGGATGAAATCAGCGCTCGATCGCAATTGGATCAAATGTGCGATCAACTATTGGCTAATCCTGTGATTGAAAATTATCGCTTTGATTTGCATTGTCAGGAGATAGGGGATAGGGGATAGGGGATAGGGATTGGGGAAATTCAACTAAATCCAACACCCTAACACCCATCTGATGAGAGCTTTCTGCACAATGAATTAACCAAGTTAAAAATTATGAAGTTTGGGATTATTGTTTTCCCCGGATCGAATTGCGATCGAGATGTGGCAACGGTGACGGAGGGGATTTTTCGGCAACCTACCCGCTATGTTTGGCATCAAGAGACGGATCTAGGGGATTTGGATGTGATCGTGGTGCCGGGGGGATTTAGTTACGGCGATTATTTGCGCTGTGGTGCGATCGCTCGGTTTTCACCGGCGATGAAAACTGTCCGAGAAGAAGCCGAAAAAGGTAAATTAGTTTTAGGCATCTGTAACGGTTTTCAGGTATTAACGGAAATCGGACTGCTACCCGGTGCGTTAATTCGTAATCGCGATTTACATTTTATCTGCGATCGAGTGCCAGTAAAAGTGGAAAATAATCAATCTGTCTGGACGCGAGGTTATCAACCGCAACAGGTGCTTAATTTGCCGATTGCTCACGGGGAAGGGCGTTATTATGCCGCAGAAGATACGTTAAAATCTCTGGAGGATAACGGTCAAATTCTCTTTCGTTACTGTACTTCCACAGGAGAGGTAAATGAGTCAGGAAATCCCAACGGTTCGTTAAATAATATTGCAGGAATTACCAATAAAGCAGGAAATGTGCTAGGAATGATGCCTCATCCCGAACGGGCTGCCGATCCGCTGCTCAATTTGACCGATGGTAGTTTGTTATTTCGGGAGATAACAGGTAATTGTGCTGTCCTGATGTGAGGAATGATGATCATGAGTCGCCAAAAAGCTCTAGACTACAATTTTGGCAATAATTGGTCGTAGGACTGGATCATTCTTTCGTAAGTAAAGCGAGTGGCATTGATAAAACCTTTTTGCCTCAAATCTTCCAGGCGATCGGGAGCGAGAAGATTTGAAGCAATAATAGTAGCGGCAGCCTCGTGTTCGGTGGGATCGAAATACACCGCCGCATCGTCAGCGATAACAGTCATGGGGAGACGATTGGAGGTAAAGACGGGACAACCACAGGATTGAGCTTCAATAACGGGAACACCGAATCCTTCCTGAAAGGAGGGAAAAATTAAAGCAGTTGCTAGGCAATAAAAGGCGCGTAAGTCATCATCAGAGACGGTTCCTAATTCGATTACTTGTGCGGACAAGTTATTCTGATTAACAAATTCTCGCATATCCGGCAGCAAAGGTTTTCCCATCAGGATCAATCGGCAATTTTCCAGACCGGGGAAAGTGATTAACCTCTTGAATATTTTCAGCAATCCCAATCGATTTTTATACCATTGGCCGCCTCCGACATGAATTAACCAGGGATAATCACGGTTGATATTAAATTTGCCCACCAGAGCTACTGCTGCTTCTTTTGTCATCGGACCGTATCCCTGATTCAAGCAATCCTCAATTACTTCCGTTTGTTCGGGAGCAATTTTAGTTAAACGGAGAACATCGGCACGAGTAGCTTCGGAAGAACAGACAACATATTTAGCCTGTTTTAGTCCTCGCAAAATCATAGCCTGATACTGTTTTCCCGTCCAACTGGTGGGATTTTCAGGAATTTCTCCTAGGGCGGAACGAATGGCCAGCATATCGTGACAGATGACAAAATATTTGCGATCTTTTAGATAGGGAGTTAAATAGGATAAAGCTTGATCACAAATGCAGACGATATCAGCCCAATCAAGCTGCTGACGTAACTGCACTGGGAAAATAATTAACTTATCGATGTACCCTAACCACTTGCCGATTCCCTGGGGAGAAGGCTTCAGTTGACCGAAAATAGGCGGTGCTTGCACTCGCCGAATTTCGTGTCCTTTTTGTCTGAGTCCTTTCTCCACTAAACCGACAAAACGATTGATACTGATCTGCCGATCATTGACGTAATTTCCTACTATTAAAACTTTCATGATTAGGCTCCAAAAAATCAATTTTTATGGCGGTAAAACTCTCAAACAGTCTCAAGTAAAATTCAGGGGTTAAGAATAATATTAGTCCCGCAAAATTTCCTCGTACCTTTGTCCCGCTCGCTCCCAGGTGTACTCCGATTCCACCATCGCCCGGGCATTATAGACCTCTTGCATAAATCCGAAAACAAACGATAGAAACAATAATGGGAGGGACTTTCAGTTAATTATTTATTAGTAGTTGATAATCTTCAAAAATGTTGCTGTACAAGGATCGACTTAAGACTTTTGCAAGAGGTCTT
>NZ_JBLZRT010000126.1:0-11369 GCF_048564745.1 Microcystis sp. | reverse complement strand
CCCTGATAATTCTGTATCTAAATTTACAAACAAACCGATGACTGTGGGTGACTTTGTTTGAAATCTTTACATCTTTTCCAGGGGGGTTGCCGTATTATTTTTTGGGTGGGTAGGGGTTGTCTTTTTGTGTGATCAATCTATACCAAATAAATATTATATTTTATCTAAATATTCTTAATATACCTCCCCGCCCCCGCCGCCCCCCCCAACCACCAACCCCCCCCCACCCACGCCCAGGCTCGCCACTATATGACCACAAAAAAGTCTAAAAGCCTTATCCAACAAGGTTTTTAGATTTATTCAGCAAACCCTAATTATGCAAGAGGTTTAATAAAAAATAAGGCTCTTCTGGTTTCTGTGTGGAAACGAGGTCTATACTGATAGTTTCTTCGACAAAATAGTCCTAAAAGTGTTACACGATAAGCATTTCACGATTCCATAAGCAAAAATTATCACACAAAGTCGAGAAGAGCCAAAATAAAAGAGCATCATTTGCTGATGCTCTTGGTCACTGAATATCTAAGTATTTACAGCTTTAATCCTAAGGATGAAGTATGCTGTTGTCTGCGCTCGTCTGCTGAGTCCTGAATTTTGGCTCCCGAAAACGAAAACTTTATGCTTCATCATTTAAGATAAATCCCCTACTTAAGCGGTGCGTTTTTTCACACTACTTAGTTCTCGAATGCCTAACCAACCGATCAAACTGTAGCAAATCGATAGCAACATACTTTGAATACCAATTCTTAACCACTGTTTCAAAGCCTCCAAGTTGGCTTGGCTTTCTGCCTGTTTTCGCCGCTCTTGCAGCTGAGTTTGTAGCTGATTTTTGATCTCATCTAATTTCTGTTTAAATTCCTTCGGGCTTTTGGATAAATCGCGTAAATTAGTTAATTGCTCTCTTTGTTGACGAAGGGTTTGTAACTGTTCCGTGTTGATCGGTTGTCCTTGAAAACGACCAGTTTCAATCACTTGAGTTCTCTGAGAGATTTGCTGGTCTAATAGTTGGGGATTTTGCGATAGAGTATTTATCTGGGCTAAGAAAGCTTGAATTTGTCCCTCCCCCTGGTCAACACCCTGTTCAATTTGAGTCAAAGCGTTGTTTTTAATCTGGTTGATATTATTGATGTGAACGGGAATCATCAACAGAAAAACTAAACCTAACAGGGTGGAAAAAATAAAGATCGGCCAACGCAATTCAAAGCGGGATTTCCTAGTAATGACATCTCTATTGTTAGCGTCAATCCAGTAAGCGATTAAAACGAGAACGATACCGAGGAGAGGAACAATTCCTCGATCAACAAAGGTGGTGACGAACCCTACCTGCCATTGGGATTGACTGAATTGATAGGGCAGCGGCAGGATAAACCCATCCAAAAGGAAGGAAAGAATGAAAACCAATCCCGTTAATTTCAGGGACAAAGAAGTAAAGCTGTTCATCGCTGTTTCTGTAATGGTATGTCAATGAATAGATTCATTAGTCTGTTTAAAAGTTCTCGCTGGGGGTTCCCAGAAGGATTTTGCCGAGAGGCACTCTGACAAACTGCAATTTCTAATTAACTCTCGCTCAACCTCCCGCTAAACCCTACGTTAAATCGTTCTGCTTGTCAACCCCTTTCGAGAATCGACTCTAGAAATATTACCTCAATATGGCATCGGTAAACCTATCCCTCTCACAGAATAAAATTTTCCCAAGCTCTCAGACGAGGTTTTCCCCAGATCTCTTCCCTAAGACAGAGGCTGCCAAAGAATAAAATTTTCCCAAGCTCTCAGATGAGTCCTGAATGGTTAGCCTATAGTAAAGACAGCCCCCTGAGTTGATAACAAAACCCATGCAGAAATTGGTGGAAGTTTTAGCTGATAAACAAGCTCTGATCGCAAAATCTCTGGCGCTGGTTCTGGAAAAAATCACAACCAGCCTCGACCAACAGGAATATTTTACGATCGCTCTTTCTGGCGGTAGTACCCCGAAACCTCTCTACGAAGCTTTATCCTCTCAACCCCTCGACTGGTCAAAAATTCACGTTTTCTGGGGGGATGAGCGCTACGTTAGTCCCGATCATCCCGACAGTAATCAACGCATGGCCCGATTAGCATGGCTCGATCGCATACCGATCCCGGCCGCTAATGTTCATCCTATGCCCACGGATGACCCCGATCCTCACCTGGCCGCCCAAAAATACGATGATCATCTCCGCCAATGGTTTGGGGTCAATTCTCCCGATTTTCCCGTTTTTGACCTGATTTTGTTAGGAATGGGCGATGATGGTCACACTGCCTCCCTCTTTCCCCACACGGCAGCTTTAACGGTGAGCGATCGCTGTATCACCGTCGGCGAGAAAGACGGCAATCCCCGCTTAACTTTTACCGTTCCCCTGATCAATCAGGCCCGTTGTGTGATCTTTATCGCTGCCGGCGAAAGTAAACGCCCCGCTCTACATGAGATTTTCTCTGCTTATGGCGACCCTTTCTCCTATCCTTCTCGTCTCATCCACCCCCCGGCCGGGGAATTATATTGGTTACTCGATGCGGCCGCTGGTTCCTCTTTTGTCTAGAGAATAGGGGGAATGGGGGAATGGGGAAATGGGGGAATGGGGGAATTTCAACTAAAACCCTAACACCCCAAAATCCTAATACCATTTTTCTTTATTCGCGTCACAACGAATGCAGGCTTGGCAAGCATTCGAGCGTGGATGTCTGTCATGGATTTAGAAATTTGGTATAACACCCCAACACCCCAACATCCCAACATCCCAACACTCCAACACTCAACCCCTAATCTGCTTTTTTACTTTTTCCTTTTTACTTTTTCCTTAAAAATGATCGTTTGTCCTAATTGCGAACATATTAACCCCGATGAGGCCACTCAATGCGAGGCCTGTTATACCCCCTTACCGAGGATGTCTTCCTGTCCTAGTTGTGGGGCAACCATCCAAACTGATGCCACCTTTTGTGGTCAGTGTGGCTACAATTTACAGCCTAATTCTGCCCCCATGGTAGCAGCCGAGGCCGAATCGGAACCTGAACCTGAACCCGTCCCACCGGTCCCTACAGCCACCGGCGCCTCGATCGCACCTCCTCCTGTTGCCCCCCCACCGGTTCCGGCCGCCACCCGCTTGCAGACGGAAATGGCCAGTCTCCAGCACCTACAAACCGATAGCAAAATTGAATTACCCCTACATCTATCGGTAATTCATATCGGCAAACCTAACGATCGCATTCCCCCCGATATCGATGTTTCCGGTTTTCCCGATTCTGACATCGTCTCCCGGGTTCATGGCGATATCCGCGTCGAAGGGGGCATCTATTACCTTGAAGACACGGGCAGCGCCAACGGAACCTACGTTAATCACAATCCCCTACCCTCCGGCAATCGTCATCGTCTTCGGGCAGGCGATCGCATTTCCCTCGGTAAAGGGGACAAAATGACTTTTATTTTCCAAATGTCCTAAAAGGGGTTAGGGTTTTAGGGTTTTCGGGTTTTAGTTGAATTCCCCCATTTCCCCACTTCCCCACTTCCCCACTTCCCACTTCCCACTTCCCCACCGAAAATTATGCGTACAAATTGGCGAATCGGCTCTTTATTAGGCATTCCTCTCTATATTGATTCCTCGTGGTTTCTGATTTTGGCTTTTGTCACCCTGCTCAATGCCACCGATGCAGAAATTCAGTCTCTGGCCGGCCAGAGTTTCGGTTTAGCGTGGTTACTTGGTTTAATCATCGCTTTATTGCTGTTTATCTCGGTTTTACTCCACGAATTAGGTCATAGTTTCATGGCTCGTTGCCAAGGCATCGAGGTCAATTCCATTACCCTGTTTCTCTTTGGAGGTATGGCCTCGATCGAGCGAGAATCGCGGACTCCTCCCCAGGCCCTGCAAGTAGCGATCGCTGGACCCCTCGTCAGTTTTCTCCTGTTTTGTCTCCTCTCCCTGGCCAGTCACTTACCCTATTTAAACGCCAATTTAACCTATATATGCGATCATTTAGCGATAATTAACCTGTTTTTGGCTCTATTTAATCTTATCCCCGGTTTACCCCTCGATGGGGGTCAAATTTTAAAAGCAATGGTCTGGCAAGCGACCGGCGATCGCTGGAAAGGTTTACATTGGGCTGCGATCAGTGGTCAATTCATCGGTTGGTTGGGGATTATTTTGGGGATTTTCTTGGTTCTCTTAACGGCAGCTGTGGAGGGTGCTTGGTTAGGATTAATCGGCTGGTTTATCCTCAGAAATGCCCGCGCCTACGATAATTTAACTAATTTACAGGAAAGTCTCCTCAATTTCACGGCGGGAGAGGTGATGAGCAGACATTTGCGGGTTTTAAATGCCCATCAAACCCTAGAGGAATTCGCCCAAGAATACGTTTTAGACCGAGCGGCTGCCAATACTGCTTATTTTGCCGCTTCCGAGGGGCGTTATCGGGGATTAATTCGGGTGGAAGATTTACAGGCGATCGAGCGGAGTTTCTGGTCAGAAAAACAACTGCTTGATCTTGCCCATCCCCTCGCCGAAATTGCCACTGTTGAGGAAAAAACCCCCTTAGTGACAGTGGTGCAGAAATTGGAAACTATCCCGGACCGCATGATCACGGTGTTAACACCAGCCTCCGCCGTAGCGGGGGTGATCGATCGCGGCGATATCCTCAAGGCAATTGCGATTAAATACCAAATTCCCCTAGAGGAAACGGATATTGAACGCGCTCGCGAGGGAGTTTACCCCAGTTATTTGCCCTTAAATGTTATTGCTGCCGCTCTCGACAAAAGTGAACCGCCAAAAATCGGCGAACCGTCCTTAATGTCCTGACCTAGAGAGGATGGACGATAATAATCTTGAATATGGCTAATCCGAAAATTTCCTCGCTGGTTAACCTGCCACAATTTCCCCGTTTCCACATCTAAACAGCTTAACCAGCCTTGGCCGTAGGCCCAAGTATCAATACAAATGGCATGGCCGAGATTAACCGGTTTACCGCTTTTTTGGCTGGTATGACCGCAAATCATGGTTTTTCCCGAACTATGGGCGGCGGGATATTGAAATTTCTCCCAAAAGAGTTTGTATTCTGGTTGTCTGGCCAGGGGTAGATGGGGATCGAGACTAGCGTGAACAAATAAATGATTTGCAGTTTCGTAGCTATTTATACAGACTTTTCCTAAAAAATCCCAGTGAGATTCGGGAATTTTAATCAGGTGGCCTTCGCTATAGGATTTTAGAGTAGCTTTACCGCCTTTTTCTAACCAGAGACGCTGTTTAAGGGGGTTATGACGGGCTTGCAGCATAATAATCTCGTGATTACCCTTGAGGGGAATCAAATTTCCCTGTTTGTGTAGGGAAATCAGGCGATCGATCACCCCTTTCGAGTCTCTGCCCTTATTAACGTAATCACCGAGGGTGATTAAAGTATCTTGCGGTTTGGGGTTGACAATCTCTAGTAAGTGATCTAGAGCTTTCGA
Source organism: Microcystis sp. (assembly GCF_048564745.1). Lineage (NCBI taxonomy): Bacteria > Bacillati > Cyanobacteriota > Cyanophyceae > Chroococcales > Microcystaceae > Microcystis > Microcystis sp. The sequence continues at coordinate 5,923 of NZ_JBLZRT010000126.1, read as the reverse complement.
GCAACCATGAATATCGCCGATCGCTAAGGTTCGCATGAGGATTTGGTAGGGGATTAGGGCATAGGTAGGGTTTGCGGCAAAAAGTTTTTCGTGGGGGCAGGGTTTGGGGTGTGGGCTTCGGCCGTGAGCTCAGCGTTCGACTGAGCTCACGCCGAAGTCCGAACGGGTGTGGGGTTTTACCGATTTTGAGGTGGTCAGTTACCTAATTTTCAGGGAAAAAGTCCAGGAATTTTACCCCCGATCCCTCCAATGGTAGGCACTTTTTGAGGTCAAAAAAGTCTAAAAGCCTTATCAAACAAAGTTTTTAGATTTATTCAGCAAACCCTAGGTACGGGTAAAAGTATTAAAGAAATCTGTTCACGACAAACAGCGATTATCGGTGATCTTGCTTAGGGTAACAAAAAGGCTTAGAGTAAAATGTACCATAAATTATCAAATCTACTAAATTAATTAAGCTGTGCCGAAAGTTGTTATTGCAGGTAACTGGAAAATGCACAAAACCCAGAGAGAAGCTTTGGAGTTTTTGCAAGATTTTAAATCCCATCTAGAGGAAACCCCCGACGACCGAGAAGTAGTTCTTTGCGCGCCTTTCACAGCTTTAGCTGTCCTCTCTAAAACCCTCCACGGCGGTCGTATTCGCTTGGGGGCGCAAAATGTCCACTGGGAAAAATCGGGGGCTTATACGGGCGAAATCTCGGCGGATATGTTAACCGAAATTGGGGTTCACTATGTGGTTATCGGTCACAGTGAACGCCGGCAATATTTCGGCGAAACCGATGAAACCGTCAATTTAAGGGTCATATCTGCCCAAAAACAAGGTTTAACCCCAATTATCTGCGTGGGAGAAAGTAAAGCCCAAAGAGATGCCGGAGAAACGGAAAAGGTAATTATCAAGCAAATTCAAGCAGGTTTAGTCAATGTTGACCAAAACAACCTCGTTATCGCCTACGAACCCATCTGGGCGATTGGCACGGGAGAAACCTGCGAAAGCGAGGAAGCGAACCGCGTTATCGGTTTGATTCGGCAACAATTAGATAATCCCGAAGTAACCATTCAGTACGGTGGTTCGGTAAAACCCGATAATATCGATGAAATTATGGCTCAATCGCAGATAAACGGGGCTTTAGTCGGTGGGGCGAGTCTAGACCCCGCCGTATTCGCTAGGATTGTTAATTATCGTTAATCGATTTCTGCTGCCATGACGCTATTTTCCAAAACCCCGATGCCTTCTATTTCCACCCGAACCTTATCCCCCACCTGCAGCGGTCCGATTCCTTCGGGAGTTCCCGTTAAAATCACATCCCCCGGCAGCAGGGTCATCACTTGGGAGATATAAGCCACCAAGACATCGGGGGGAAAGACCATATCACTGAGATAACTGCTTTGTTTGGGTTCGCTGCCATCATTGAGAAAAGTGGTTAATTGGGCCCCGATACTCAATTCCCGGACAATCCAGGGGCCGAGGGGACAAAAACTGTCAAATCCTTTCGCCCGCGTCCATTGGCTATCTTTTTTCTGTAAATCCCTAGCGGTGACATCGTTAGCAATGGTATAACCCCAGATTTTGCTTCTGGCTTGGGCTGTGGTGCAGTTTTTGGCGGTTTCTCCCATAATTAATGCCAATTCTCCCTCATAATCCACTCTTTCCGATTGGGGCGGATAGAAAATCGTTTCACCGTCGGCGATAATTGTCGTCGGTGGCTTGAGAAATAAAAGCGGTTCTTCCGGTACAGGTGTTCCCATCTCGGCGGCGTGGGCGCGGTAATTTTTGCCCACGGCAATAATTTTCGACGGGAAACAGGGGGCTAATAGTTGGTAGCTATCGGGTTCTAATTCTAGCTTGGTTAGTTGCCCTCCTTGCCAGGGAGGGGCATCAAAGACGGCAACGCTACGGTTTAGCTGTAACAGTCCGTAGAAGATTTGTCCTTGACGATGTTTCACTCGTACATAGCGTTGCGCCATATTTTTCTGGGAATGACTAGCGATCGACTCTCGGATAGTAGTATGATCATATATCCTTGCTTCTTTATTAAAAGCTAGAGAGTTATTAAAATCAATTAACCTCTGGTCTTGACAAAGAAGCCTTCTAGTCCATAAGGATTCTGAGATGAGCAATAACTACGAAACTCTTTACATTCTCCGTCCCGATTTAGGGGAAGAAGTCGTTCAGCAACAAGTGGAACGTTATCGGACTCTGATTACCGAACACAGCGCCACAGACATTCAAGTTAAGGTGTGGGGTAAAAAACGTCTGGCCTATCCCATCAAAAAACTCAATGATGGTGTCTATGTGCAGATGAATTATCAGGCCAGCGGCAAACAAGTCGCCCCCATGGAACGGGCCATGCGTTTAAGTGATGAGGTTATTCGTTATTTAACCCTAAAACTCGATCGCGTGGTCGCGCCCCCTGCCGATTTATCTCCCTTAACGGAAATTCACCCCTCTCCTATCACCGAAGCGGTGGTGGAAGATGACGGTATCTCCGCTGAAGATTAATTATAGTCACAACTGTGTCGGATCAATGCCCAATTCGCGTAATCGGGCAAAAGCGCGATCGCGTTCTTGTTGTGCTTGGTCGCGCTCTTGTTGTGCTTGGTTGCGCTCCTCAAAGAGGGTTTCAGGGTCTTTAAATCGTTCCCCATTGGGATAAAAGACCTCTAAACCCTCTTCAAACATCTCAAACCGAATCCCTAGGATTGGGGAAGTCCAAGGAAAATTCAAGGCCGTTACTGGGAAAAAATCCTCTTGCTGATTGGGTCGCACCAATCCCCAGAAATCATGGGAGTCTGGGTCATAGAAAAACATTTCTAATACCCCATACTCCCGATAGAAAGACTGCTTTTTGAGCATTTCCCTGGCACTATTGCTCGGAGAGAGGATTTCAAACACTACCTGGGGAGCAATATTGTCTTCTTCCCATTGTTTATAGCTGCCGCGCTCACCCGGTGGACGGCCGAAAACTACCATGGCATCGGGAGCTTGACGGGGAGCGGGGGGTACAGTTACCTGCTGGGGATACCAGAGCAAATCTCCAGCGACAAAGACGGTTTGCCCTTTAAATAAATACCTGAGATTGGCAACCAAGCGAACAATCCAGCGATATTGAACTGTGTTGTCGGCCATAGGTTTACCGTCGGAGTCAGGATAGAAAAGTTGGGGTTCGATGGGTGCTTGAACCATGCTTTATCTCTTGCGATCGCATTTTGGCCTAACTTTATTGTATCACCGCAAATCCTGGGTTTGAAACCCTGTCCTTTTATAATCCGTTGAGTAACGCACAGAAAACGGGTTTCTCGGAGAAACCCGTTTTCTGCTCATGCACTCATGCAAAAAGGGGAATAAATAATCAGTCTTTAATAACAGGATTTAGTATTATATCTAAATTTTTAATAAAGTCGAGGTTGAAAATTATCGGGAATATCCAATTCAAATACTTGGTCATGAATCCGAGCCACATAAAGCCCTTCTTGCAGAATTTTTTCCCGTAATTCCGGGGATACATGAACCGCCGCTAATATGCCATAGAGTTTTTTATCTTTGTGTTCAGGAAAAAAGCGGCGAAACCGTTGCAAAATACTTTTTAATTGTGAAATAGACTCCTCTCTGGCATGACTTTTAACTTCGACGATATAAGCAGTATTTAGCTGACCATTGGTATAGGCAAGAACATCAATTTCTAGGTGTTTTCCATCTTTACTGACTCGCACACTAGGACTAACAACTTCCATACCAAAGCGTTGCCTGAGAATCTTTTCCATTGAAGGGAGGGCAAGTCCTTCGGTAAAGCTGCCGAATTTGGCACCGAGTCCCCCAATTTGCTGACCTAATTCTTTGAGTTGTTTGTCAGTTTTCTTCTGTTGCTGACTAACTTCCTTCAGTTGTTTGTCAGTTTCTTTTTGAGCGGCAGTTAATTCAGCTTGAGCAGTCGCTAATTCGGCTAAGAGTCGCCATACGTCTTCGGATGTAGTTGCCATAGCTAATTTTTTCTCTCTGATTTGGTCTATTGCTATTTCATACCAAATTTCTAAATCCATGACAGACATCCACGCTCGAATGCTTGCCAAACCTTCATTCGTTGTGACGCGAATAAAGAAAAATGGTATTACTGAATTTTGCCGATTCATGAGGAAGATAGTGCTTCTGCCTTTGAGTAAGAGAGCGATAAGTAGGGCGTGTTACGCTGTCGCTAACATACCTTTATTTTTATAAGTAACTTAGAGTATTTTTAAGATTTAATAAATTTATTAGAGTATTGTTAAGATTTGATAAATTTAACGGCAAGGGCTTGAAATCTACAGAATTAAACATTATAAATCAGGCAGAACCACATTTTTTAAGAGGTATGTGCTTATGTTATTAGCAAAACTTATAAAAAACTCCATCGGGGGGGGGTAGCACTTATCAGTCTTACCCTTGCGGCTAGTATGCTGACTGTTTTCCCACAATCTGCTGAAGCGGTTTCTATCAGTAATAGTTCTTTATCGGTAGGTATAGATAATTTTACTGGTGCTATTAGTTCCCTCGTTTATCAAGGTGTAGAATATTATTTTCTCGGTGCTCCTGTATCTGATTATGGATTTCAAATTGGCAGCGATGATACTACTTTTGGTCGTGCATCCTATTCTGGACTATCTCCCAATATAACCATTTCCAGCGTAACTTCATCCTTAGCTTCTACAGCTGTGGTTACAGGTCAATACAATTCATTTATAGATTTCACACAAACATACATAGCTTCAGCACCTGATTTGTTAACTACAGAGGTTGAGCTAAAGAATAATGGTAGTGGGACAACTACTATTCGTTATTTCTTTGCAGCCGATCCCGATCAGGGAATTCCTTTGGGAGAAGGATTTGTGACTATCAATGATGTTTTTACATCCTCTGGTCAAAAATTCGGTAGTGCTACTGCTACTGGTTCCTTACCTTTTAGCGTAACATTTGGAACAAGTTCCCCTTTAGGCTTTCTATCATCTCTGGGAATTTTTAGTGGTCCTGACCTAAATAATTTCTTTACAACAGGTGGTTCAGATCCCAATGGTGCTGTGCAGGATATAGGCTTTGCTATAGGGTATGAATTCTCATTAAATCCTGGTGAGGCAGTTCAATTTAGCTATACTCAAGAGTTTTCTTCTGGGCAAAGTGTTCCTGAACCTAGCACAATTTTAGGCTTGGGTTTATTGGGATTGGGTGCTTTCTGCCAGCGCAAACTATCTCAAGGGAAGAAGTCAAAATAAGACAATTGAGTTGAGAACTTTGGGATTTATTTCAACAAATTTTTGATCTAGGAAAATAGGGGTTGGGTTGAGCAATAGCAAGGACTAACCTGCTGTTTTATAATTGTCAAAGGCAAACCTTTTTCTTTTCTAACTCCTAAACATAAGTCAATGGCCTCTTTGATATTTTGTAGAGCTTCTTCTTGAGTCTCACCTTGACTCAGGCAGCCCGGAATAATGGGACATTCCACAATGTACCATCCTTCTTCATCTTGGTAGAGCGTGACGGGAAATTTCATAAACTTTAACTGGTGATTTTGATGTTGCCGACCGATTCAATATTCAGGGTGAGAGCATCTCAAAAGCTATTGACAATTGGCCAATTTTGTGATATGCGTGGGCATTTCAGGTGATGCCAGCCAATCAAAATAGTTACGAAATTTTAACATTTGGTCGATTTTTGCTTAACAATTGAGATGGCAAATTCTCCTCAAATATGCCTTAATCTACCTCTGGGTAAGCAACTCACACAAAGTTCATTTTGTCAAGGATTGTTAAGATGCGCTCAGCAATTCTCATTTTGAAAACAAAAGAAGATAAAGTTCTCTATGTGAACAAGAGAACTTCTGTCTAATTATCATTTTTTTTCAAGATAATCATCATAATTAGCTTCAAGAGACAGTTTTAAAATATCTGCCCATAAAAA